>JBBDNI010000051.1:0-13502 GCA_040877645.1 Chloroflexota bacterium | reverse complement strand
GGGGTGGGTCATGCCGACACCTCGGGGCCTATCCGCGTCCCGATCGCCTCCCCGCGGACGGCGCGCAGGATGTTGCCAGGCTGCGTCATGTCGAAGACGACGATCGGCATCTCGTTGTCCATCGCTAGGCTGACCGCCGTTGCATCCAGCGCTTCAAGCCGGTTGGCGAGCAGCTCGGTGTAACCGATGTGGGTATAGCGGGTGGCGCCAGGGTGCTTCTCAGGATCGGCATCGTACACCCCGTCGACGCGGGTGGCCTTCAGGATCACCTGCGCGCCGAGCTCGACCGCGCGCAGCGTGGCAGCTGTATCGGTCGTGAAGTAGGGGTTGCCGGTGCCGGCCACCAGCACCACGACTCGACCCTTCTCGAGGTGTCGCACCGCCCGCCGGCGGATGTACGGCTCGGAGATCTCGTTCATGCCGATGGCGCTCATCACGCGGGTGGGGCACGACTGCTGCTCCAGGGCGTCCTGCAGCGCAAGGCCGTTCATCGCCGTCGCCAGCATGCCCATGTAGTCAGCCGTCGCACGATCCATACCCGATGCAGCTGCCGCGATCCCGCGGAAGATGTTCCCGCCTCCTACCACGACGGCGACCTCGGTGTCATCGCGACGCGCCTCGGCGATCTGCGCGGCGATGCCGCGCACCACCTCCGGGTCGATCCCGTACTGGCGGTCGCCCATCAGCGCCTCGCCGGAGAGCTTCAGGAGCACGCGGCGCTTCTCGGATGAGCTGGCCGGAATCGGGTCGGCCACCTAGGCAGCCTCCTCCCCGTCGCGGTCAGCGGCCGTCTCGCCGACCGCCATGCGGGAGAAGCGCGCCACGCGGATGTTCTCGCCCAGGAGCGCCACCTTCTCCGTGATGAGGTCTCCCACCTTGCGCTCGGTGTCGCGAAACGGGAGCTCCAGCAGGCAGACCGATTCGAGCCACTTGTTCAGCTTGCCCTCGACGATCTGGGCCACCCGGTCAGCGGGACGGCCGTCGCGCTCCGCATCGATCGCGAAGAGGCGCCGCTGCTCGGCGAGCACCTCGGCGGGAACGTCATCGCGGCTGACCCAGCTCGGCGCCAGGCCGGCCACCTGCATCGCCAGCTCACGCGCGAGCTGCTGGAAGTCGTCGGTGCGGGCCACGAAATCGGTCTCGCAGTTCAGCTCCAGCAGCACGCCCAGCCGCGCGCCGTGGTGGATGTAGCTGGCGATCACGCCCTCGCGCGCGGCACGCCCTGCCTTCTTGGCGGCGGTGGAGAGGCCCTTCTCGCGGAGCCACGCGAGCGCCTTGTCCGGGTCGCCGTCGCTCTCCTCGAGCGCTCGTTTGCAGTCCATGATCCCCGCCCCCGTCTGCTCTCGGAGGCGCTTCACATCCTCGGGTCTGATCATTGGTGTGTCGTTGGTCCTTCCTGTCAACCGCAGCCGCCTCAGGCGAGCGTCGGGTCGTCCTCGGTCTCTTCCTCGGCGGCCTCGGCGGCGCGGCGCGCACGAGCGCGGCGCTCCTCCTCCTCGTCCTCCTCGGGCTCGGGCTCGAAGACGAGCGCCTCGCCGCTTGCCAGCGCGGCGCTGTAGTCCGCGTCGGCAACCAGGGCCGCGTCGTCAACCGGCGGCAGCGCCTCGGCCTGCTCGAACTCCTCGTCCAGTCGTGCCTGGCGCTCAGCCTGCGCCTCGAGCACCGCATCGGCCACCTTGGCGCTGATGAGGCGCACCGATCGGATGGCGTCGTCGTTGGCGGGGATCACCCAGTCGATCTGGTCCGGGTCGCAGTTCGTGTCCGTGATCGCGACGATCGGGATCTCCAGGCGCCGAGCCTCGAGCACTGCGATCGACTCTCGATGCGGGTCGATGATGAAGAGCGCACCAGGCACGCGGCGCATGCGACGGATGCCGCCGAGCGCGCTGTTGAGCTTGACGATCTCCTCGCCAAGCTTGCCCGCCTCCTTCTTGGTGAGGCGCTCGAACTCGCCCGCGTCGCGTCGCGCCTCGAGCGCCTCGAGGCGCTGGATGCGGCGCTTGATGGTCGTGAAGTTTGTCAGCATCCCGCCGAGCCAGCGGTTGTTGACGTAGTGCTGGCCGGCTCGCTCGGCCTCCTGCGAGACCGATTCCTGCGCCTGCTTCTTCGTGCCGACGAACAGGATCGAGTCGCCGCGTCGCACGGTGTCGCGCACGAAATCAAGGGCGGCATCCAGCCGGGATACGGTCTGGGCGAGATCGATGATGTGGATCCCGTTGCGCTCGCCGAAGATGAAGTCGCGCATCTTCGGGTTCCAGCGCCGAGTCTGATGTCCGAAATGGACGCCAGCCTCGAGCAGCTGCTTCATGGTGACGGCAGCCAAACGTAGTTCCTCCGGTTCTTTCCTCCGCTCACCTCAACTCCCGTCGGTCGACCCGTCCGCGTGGATGGGCACCGTGGACCGCGGGATCGGTGAGCGTGTGTGATGAGATCGTCCGGATCAGATCGCGTCGCACGCGTCATTCCCGGACCGCGCGGCAGTATAGCACCGCCCATCCGATGGCCTCTTCGGGGGTGCCTGGCGAACCTTCGCCAACGGTACCGAAGTACCCCAGACCCCACCCTCTCGTACCTTGACCGTGCGCTCAGGACGGCGACGATGCAGCTCTAGACCCGCCGTGGAGATGAGCGCCATGCACCGTCGACGCTCGCTGCCCCTGTCTCGCCTCGCAACGCTGGCCGCGCTGTTGGCCGGCATCGCGCTGGCTGTCCCCGTCGCCGCGACGGACCGTGTGATCGTGGTCCGGCCGGGCGACACGCTCAGCCAGATTGCGCTCCAGTTGGGTGTGCCGCTTGATCGGCTCGTGGCCTGGAACGCCATCGCGGATCCGGACCGCATCTACGCCGGACAGCAGCTGAAGGTCTCCGCGGAGCCGGGTCCCACGTTTCCGCCGCAGCCCCCCGCCGCACCGCCTGCGCCCGCGCAGCCGCTGGTCCACGTGGTCCGCAGCGGGCAGAACCTGACCTTCATCGCGGAGTGGTATGGCACGACCATTGCTGCCATCGTGGCGGCCAATCAGATTGCCAACCCGTCATACGTGCAGGCAGGGCAGCGCCTGGCCATCCCCGGCGGGACCGCCGCCTCCGCAGCCGACGTCACCCCCGCCGCGGCTCCGACGAGCGTGACGGCACCTGTGACCGAGGCGCCGATGGTGCATATCGTCGCCAGCGGCGAGAACCTCACCTACATCGCGAACCGATACGGCACCAGCATCTCCGCCATCGTGGCCGCCAACGCCGTCGCCGATCCATCCTTCCTCCGCGTCGGGCAGCGCCTCGCCATCCCGGGCGCTGCATCAGAGGGCGCGACTCCGGCTGACATGCCGTCGGCGATGCGCGCCGCCGTCGAGGCGCGGGGTGATATCCGAGCGATCATCGTCAACGAAGCGACCACCCAGGGCGTGCCGGTCGCGTTTGCGCTGGCCGTGGCCTGGCAGGAGTCGGGGTGGCGGGCCGGCGTGGTCAGCAGCGCGGGCGCCGTGGGTGTCATGCAGCTCACCCCGCCGACCGCCGACTGGGTCGCGGCGACCATGCTCGGCACCAGCATCAACCTCTACGATGCCCGGTCGAACGTGCATGCCGGCGTGCGCCTGCTGCGGCACTACTTCGATCGATACGCCGGCGACCGATCACTCGTGCTGGCCGCCTACTTCCAGGGCCAGACGGGAGCGGATCGGCATGGCGTCTACCCGGTCACCCGCCCGTACATCGCATCGGTCCTGGCCCTGGAGGCGATCTTCAGCCGCTGACAGGCCACCGGCGAACAACGTGCCTCACCACCCGTCGATCGACGGATAGCGGGCCAGGCGCCAACGCCCATCCGGGAACGGCGTGACGGTGACCAGGTCGATCCGCAGGCCGAGCGGGGTGGGCAGGCGTTCCTCTTCGAGGAATGAGCCGAGCGATCGACGCAGCCGGCGCAGTCTGCGGTCGTCCACACTCTCGAGCGCCGCTCCGGTGCGTTCGGTGCGTCGCAGCTTGACCTCGACCGCGACCAGCACGCCGTCCGGGTCGCGACAGACGAGGTCGAGTTCGCCCTGCGGCCCATGCCAGCGTCGCGCCAGCACGGTCCAGCCGATGGTGGCCAACCAGGCCGCCGCGGCGTTCTCCGCTCGTTGACCGGCAAGGTGCCGTGGATCTGCCAATCCTGCGCTGCTCTCCGGGAGGCGAGCCGCGGGCGGTCTAGTCCTCTGGGTCGATCTGTTCCTCGGTGAGCTCCAGGCCCTCGAGCAGCGCGTCGAGCGACAGCTGTTCGCCGGCAAGCAACAGGCGGAGCGGCGCGAACGACCTCCGGTGCCACTCGCACGGACCCTCGCGCAGCAGGGCGTCGACGTGCCGGCGCGTCCCGTAGCCCTTGTTGCGGGCGAAGCCATAGGCGGGGTACCGAGCGTCGAATTCCGCGCAGATCCGGTCGCGCGTCACCTTGGCCACGATGCTCGCCGCGGCGATCGAGGCGCTGATCGCGTCTCCGTCGATGATCGGTCGCTGTGGAAGGTCGACCTCACGCAGGCTGAGCGCGTCGATCACCAGGTGATCGGGGGCCTCGGCCATGTGACCGAGCGCTTCCCGCATCGCCAGCTTCGTTGCCTGCAGGATGTTGATCCGGTCGATCACCTCGACCTCGATGCAGCCGACACCGACCGCTTCGGCGCGGTCGAGGATCCGCTCGTAGAGCGCCTCGCGTCGGGCACGCGAGAGGACCTTGCTGTCGCGCAGCCCCTTGATCCGATGTCGGTCGGGAAGGATCACCGCCGCGGCCACGACCGGGCCGGCCAGCGATCCCCGGCCCACCTCGTCGATGCCGGCGATCCGCCGAAAGCCGGCAAGGCGCAGTTCGCGCTCATGACGCATGTGGGCGTCACGGGGAGGTGTATGGCGGCGCTTCGCCGCCGTGCGGAGAGGGCTGGGGAGTGGGCCGAACACCGGCTCAGCGGCCGGGGCGACGCTCGCGGAGGGTGGCCGATTTGCCGACCCGGTCACGCAGGAAGTACAGCTGGGCGCGGCGCGCTACGCCGTGCCGCACGACCTCGATCTTCTCGACTCGCGGCGCGTGGACCATGAAGGTCCGCTCGACCCCCACACCGGAGGCGATGCGCCGCACGGTGATGCGTTGATTGAGTCCGCCACCGCGCAGACGCATGACCGTTCCCTCGAAGATCTGGATTCGCTCGCGGCTGCCCTCGACCACCTTGACGGACACCTTCACGGTGTCCCCGGGTGCGATCTGGGGCACGTCGGTCCGGAGCTGATCGCGTTCGAGCTCCTTGATCGGATCCATCCTGGGGGCGACCTCGTTATCGCGGCCTTATCGGCGGCTTATCGGCCTGATTCTGCCGCGGAATTGCCCGGGCGTGAAGAACGCGACCGACGCAGCGGCCGCGACCGGCGGAGTATAGCAGCGGCCTTTGAGCGCGGGCAACCGGCGGGTGGCTAGCCGCGGCGACGAAACAGCGTGACGGCTCGCCAAGCGCCCCCGACCACGAGACTGGCGGCGATCGCCCCGATGGCCCACGGCGACACGTAGTCGCGCCAGTTCTCCGGTCCATCCTGGATAGCCGGCGAAGAAGGTGTCAATCGCCCAACCGTCTAAGGTCGTCGAGCGCGGCCCGGTCTTCATCGGTCAGGGGTGCGGTATCGAGCAACTCGGGACGGCGCCTCAGCGTGCGCCGCAGCGCCTCGACACGGCGCCAGCGCGCGACCTCACCATGGTGTCCCGACAGCAGGATCGGCGGGACCGCTTCCCCCCGGAACTCCTCGGGGCGCGTGTACTGGGGGCCTTCGAGCAGCCCGGCCGAGAACGAGTCCGACTCGTGCGACTCGGACTCGATGACTCCCGGCACGAGTCGCCCGACCGCGTCGATCAGCACCAGGGCGGGCAGCTCGCCACCGGTCAGCACGTAGTCGCCGATGCTCACCTCCCGATCGGCCAGGGCCCTGGCCCGCTCGTCGACCCCTTCGTATCGGCCACATACCAGCGCCAGCCTGCCCACGGTCGCCAGTTCCCTGGCCATCCGATCGGTGAGCGGTTCGCCCGCCGGGTCGAGCAGGACGACGTGCGCGCCGGCCTGGCGGAGCGGCTCGACAGCCGCGAAGAGCGGCTCCGGACGCATCACCATCCCCGCTCCCCCGCCGTAGGGCGTGTCGTCCACGCTGCGATGCCGCCCGAGGCCATGCTCCCTGAGATCGTGGATTTCCACGGCGAGGATGCCCCGCTCGACCGCTCGACCGATCACCGAGGTGCGCAGCGGGGCGTCGAAGAGCTCAGGGAAGAGCGTCACCACGTCGAAGCGCAGCAGGGCGGTCGGAGGGCTGCCCATCGGTTCAGACCTCCTCTGCCTCATACCGCACGATCATTTGACCTGCCGCCAGGTCGATGGAGCGGACGACCTCGCGCAGGGAGGGCACGAGCACCTCGCCAGCAGGACCCTCGATCCGGTAGACCTCGTTCTCCCCCGCTCGGAAGACCTCGACCACTTCGCCCAGGGCGGCGCCGGCCTCATCAACGACGGCAAGGCCGATGAGCTGGTGCCAGTAGTACGTGCCGGCCGGTAGCGGCGTTGCCTCCACCTCGAGGTACCGTCCGGCCAGGCCCTCGGCCGCCGTGCGGTCACCGACCCCTTCGAGGCGGAGGACGGGAATGCGCCCGCCCCAGCCGATCGCCAGAATGCGGCGCGGTGTCGGCTCGTCCTCGATCCAGACCAGCTGCTCGGTCGCCAGGCGTTCGGGATGGTCGGTGAGTGGATCGATCCGCAGCTCGCCGTCGAGACCCTTGGCCCCGAGCACGCGCGCGACCGCCAGCCGCTCAGTCGTCGCCGACGATCTCCAGCTCCACGTGCCGGCCATCACGGGCTCCCATAACGCGCAGCAGGCTGCGGATCGCATTCGCGATGCGCCCGTCCCGGCCGATGATCCGACCCATGTCGCCCTCGCCGACCTTGAGCGTCAGCGTCACCTCATCGTCCGCCTCCTCGAGGTCGACGACGACGGCATCGGGGTCGTCGACCAGCGAGCGGGCGACGTACTCGAGGAATTCCTTCACCCGGCTGCCTCGCTCTCGGCCACAGGCTCGGCTGCTGCTTCGGCCTCGGGCTCGGCGGCTGCTTCGGCCTCGGGCTCGGCGGCTGCTTCGGCCTCGGGCTCGGCGGCTGCTTCGGCCTCGGGCTCCGCCGTTGCCTCTGGCTCGGCTGCAGCTTCGGCCTCGGGCTCCGCGGCTGCTTCGGCCTCGGGCTCCGCCGTTGCTTCTGGCTCCGTGGCTACCTCTGGCTCCGTGGCTGCTTCGGGCTCGGCAGCTGCCGGTTTCGCGGCGGCGGGCTTGCGCACGCGTTTCGCCTTCGGCGGCTTGGCTGCAACGGCCTCGGCGGTCGCAGCCACTCCAGCATGTGCCCCTTTCTGGCCGTTCAGCTTGATGAGCCGTGCAACGGTGTCCGACGGGAGTGCTCCCTTGCTCACCCAGGCGGCCAGGCGCCCTGCGTCGATCTGCACCGTTGCAGGTTCGGTGAGCGGGTCGTAGTAGCCGAGGATCTCCAGCGCGCGCCCGTCACGGGGCTTGCGGCTGTCGATGGCCACCACGCGATAGGCGGGCCGTTTGGTGGCCCCGACGCGTGAGAGCCGAATACGTACTGCCAAGCTTGTGTCCCTCTCTGCTGTGACGACGGCACAGATGCCACCGATGTCAATTGCTGTGTCGTGTCCTGCGGGCCTATTTGACCGTCAGGACGGATCGGACCTTCAGGTGGTCCCCGCTGGCCGCCGCGGCTGCCGCGAGCTCTCCGATCTGGTGGAGGATATCGCGGAAATCGCTTCCTGGGTCGATGAAGTCGGGTGACGCGTCCAGCAGTCCCGACAGATTGACCCACAATTCGTTGCCCGCATGGGTCCCGATGAGCGCAAACGGGGCCGTGTAGCGCTCGACCGCGGCGAGCGTCGCGTCATCCAGGCGCGCCGCCACCGCTGCGGCGACAGCGCCGGCGTCGAGGCCGATGACGACCACGCCATCAACGATGCCGTAGGCCAGGCTGGCGACCTCCGGGATCTCGATGGTGGTGATCGGGACGCCCCGGACCACGCGGGTGTCGACCGAGGAGCCCCGCTCGGCGAGCTCGTTGCGCATCCGGGTCAGCCTGCTCTCCAGATCGACCGGGTCGCTGGGGCGCAGGAGGAGCTGGCCGGTCGGACCGGATGCCTCCAGGCCCTGCACCGCGATCGCCGCCTCGCCGTCGAAGAGCGGCAGGAGGTCCCGATCGAGGTTGATGCCCAGCCCCACGGCCGCAAGGGCGCGCAGCTGGTTGAGCGCCTCCGCGGCGGGCGCGAAGGCGGCGTCCGCTGTCAATTGGCCCTCGAGGTCGAGGATGCTCTGCGCCAGGCCGAAGACGGATACCTCGGCGCGCGTGTCGGCCGGCATCCATCCGGGCAGCTGTGCGGGGTCCGCACCCAGCGCAAACGCTTCGCCCGCATCGGCGCCCGCCTCGGCCTCATCGAATGGCACGTCCCCGTCCAGGTGCACGCCGTCTGGCTCGGCCACCAGCGCCAGCGCGGCAGTGGCGTAGCCTCCGACCGGCGCGTCGCCGTCGAGTGAGACGACCCGTCGCAGGTCGACGTAGATCGACGCCAGGTGGTCGGCCGGGAGCTTCCGCATCGCTTCGGCGAAGGCACGCGCGTCGGCCAGCGACGGGGCGACATCGGCATCGGCGTCAAGTGCAGCGCGGAGGCCCCGACGCGTGTCGGCGACCACCAGCAGGTCGTCCAGCACGGCAAAGCTGACCGTCTCACCGATCATCGTATCGATTCCCCGGTAGGGTTCGGGGCCGAAGGTCGTGGCCTCCCCGCCAATGACATCCGGCGCGGCGGCGCGGGCCGCCACCGGGTCACGGACCGAGGCCAGCAGCAGGAGATGCGGCCCGCCGCTCGCAGCGTCGCCCGGCGATATCGCAACCGCGACCTGGTTTCCCAGCCACGGGCGCACGTCCGCGGTGTAGTCGAGGCCGAGATCCCCCAGCACACGTTGGGTGATGTCATGGATCTTCTGCTCCAACGTGGCCGGGTCGCGAAATCCCGGGACACGTCCGATGAGCCCGAACAGGTTCATCTTCTGTCCGGCCGACGGCTGCAGGTAGATGTTGAGATAGACCGCCGCGCTCGCCGGCACAGCTCGCGCCGCTCGATCCGGGCTCGCGGCGAAGATGAGGAGATACCCCACCACCACGCCGACGCCGATGGTGGCGAGGAGGCCCGTCGCGGCGGCAACCAGCCGGCGCATCGACTAGCCGCCCAGGATGCCGCGCAGGCCGTTCCCGCCCATCGGCAGCCTGCCGCCGCCGAGCTGCTTCATCAGCCGCTGCATGTCGGTGAATTGCTTGAGGAGCCGGTTGATGTCCGCCGGCGTGGTCCCGCTGCCTTCGGCGATCCGCCGCCGCCGGCTGGCCTTGATCAGCTCTGGATGTCGCCGCTCATCGGCGGTCATGGAATCGAGCATCGCCTCGATGCGCCGGAGCTGCCCATCATCGACCGCCTGCTGCGCGGCTGTCGCGAGCTGGCCCGCGCCGGGGACCATGCCCAGCAGCTGCCCGATCGGCCCCATCTTCTTCACCTGCGCGAGCTGGCTGCGGAAGTCGTCGAGCGTGAAGCGGTTCTCCATCATGCGCTGCGCGACGCGCTCCGCCTCCGCCTGGTCGACCGTCTCCTGGACCCGCTCGACGAGCGACACGATGTCCCCCATCCCCAGGATTCGCTGCGCCAGGCGGTCCGGATGGAAGGGCTCGAGGCCGTCGCTCCGCTCACCGGTGCCGATGAAGGCGATCGGGAGCCCCGTGACGCTGCGGATGCTGAGCGCCGCTCCTCCCCGGGCGTCGCCGTCCATCTTGGTCAGCACCAGCCCGGTCAGCGGCAGGCGGTGGTGGAATGCCTCGGCCACCCGGACCGCATCCTGGCCGGTCATGGCGTCGACCACCAGCAGTGTTTCGGAGGGCGTGACCGATCCCGCGAGGCGGACCAGCTCGTCCATCATCGGCTCGTCCACGTGAAGACGTCCGGCGGTGTCCAGCACGACGACGTCGAGGCCTCGCTGGCGGGCCTGCTCGACTCCCGAGCGAGCCACCTCCACGGCCGGCGTCCCGACCGGGCGGCTGTGGACCTCGACGCCGATCTGGTCGCCCAGGGCGACCAGCTGGTCGACCGCGGCGGGCCGATAGACGTCCGCCGCAACCAGCAGCGGACGGTGCTTCTCGCGACGCAGGCGCACGGCAAGCTTGGCTGCCGTGGTCGTCTTGCCGGAGCCTTGGAGCCCGACCAGCATGACCACGCTGGGTGACCGTTCGAAGCCCATCGTGTGCTGCTCGCCGCCGAGCACGGTCACCAGCTCATCGTGGACGGCCTTGACGACCTGCTGGCCTGGATGGAGGCCGGTGAGCACCTCGGCGCCAAGTGCGCGCTCGCGAACGGCGGCCACGAAGTCCTTGACCACGCGGAAGTTGACGTCCGCCTCGAGGAGCGCAAGCCGGATCTCGCGCAGGGCGACGTCGAGATCGGCTTCGGTGATCTTGGCCTTGCCGCGCAGGCGTTCGATGACACCCTGCAGACGGGCGGAGAGCGATTCAAACATGTGGGACCGATGCGTGGCGCGAATCGCGACAGGCCGGCGGCCGCGCGAGACGGCTGCCCATTCTAGGGTGAGCGTGACGGGCGAACAATCCGTTGCCGGCGGGTCAGGCCGCGAGCAGCCACTCCACGTAGGCAGCCGGCTCGAAGGGGGCCAGCGCGTCGAGCTCTTCACCGACCCCGACGAAGACGATCGGGAGGCCGAGGCGATCGACGATGGCCACCGCCACGCCGCCCTTGGCGGTCCCGTCCAGCTTGGTCAGGACGATGCCGGTCACGCCGGCCTCGCGGCTGAACGCCTCCGCCTGGGCAAGCCCGTTCTGGCCGGTCGTGGCGTCCATCACCAGCAGGACGTGACGCGGCTGCCCGGGCTGCCTCCGCTCGATCACGCGTCGTACCTTGGCCAGCTCGGCCATCAGCTGCGTCTTGGCGTGGAGGCGGCCGGCGGTGTCGACGATCACCACCTCGCTGCCCCGTGATTCGGCCGCCGCCATGGCGTCGAAGGCTACCGCCCCCGGATCGGCGCCCGGACGTTGGGTGATCACGGGCACGCCGACCTGCTCGCCCCACAGGCGCAGCTGCTCGATGGCGGCCGCCCGGAACGTGTCGGCTGCGGCAAGCAGCACGCTGCGGCCGTCGGCGACCAGCCGTGCCGCGAGCTTGGCGATGGTCGTCGTCTTGCCCGAGCCGTTGACTCCCACCACCAGGATCACCGCCGGCGTCGGTCCGAGATCGAAGTCGCCCGACCCGACGCGCTCGAGCCGCTCGCGAAGCTCGTCGGCGAGTGCGCCTCGAAGGTCACCCCTGCCCGCAGACCCGAGCCTGGCACGCGTGGCTGCGAGCAGCTCGATGGTGGTCTCGGCACCAACGTCGGCCGCGATGAGCGCCTCCTCGATCGCGTCCCAGGTCGCTTCGTCGATCGCTCCGGATCGGCTGAAGATGGCGCGCAGCCGTCCGCCGAGGCCGGTGGGCTGGGGGCGGAGTCCAAGCCCGGACGGCTCTCGCCGCGGGCGGGCGGTCATCCGACTGCCACCTCGGCCGGCAGGTCGGCGAGACGGAGCGAGATGAGCCGGGAGACGGCGGCATCGGTCATGGTCACGCCGTAGATGGTGTCGGCGATCTCGATCGTGGCCCGATTGTGGGTGATCACCACGAAGTCGATCGTCTCGGCCAACTTGCGCAGCGCCTCCGCGAAGCGGCCGATGTTGGCCTCGTCGAGGGCAGCGTCCACCTCGTCGAGGATGCAGAACGGCACCGGGTTGACGCTCAGCATCGCGAACAGCAGCGCGACCCCGGCAAGGGCACGCTCGCCCCCGGACAGCATGGCGAGTCGCTGGAGCCGCTTCCCGGGCGGCCGAACCGCGATCTCGATGCCGCCGGCCGCGTCGCCATCGGCCTCGTCCCCCATCTGCAGCGAGGCCGACCCGCCCGCGAAGAGGAGCCGGCAGAACTCGTCGAACTTCTCGGCGATGGCGGCGAAGGCGACGTTGAAGCGCGATTCGATCTCCGTGTCGAGGCGTGCGATCAGCTGCTGCGTGGACGCGATCGCAGTCCCGAGGTCGGCGTCCTGGCTCGTCAGCGCCTCAAGCCGCGTACCGAGCTCGCGGTGCTCCTCGATGGCGAACGGGTTGACCGAGCCCAGCTGCGACAGCGTGCGTCGCACGCGTCGGAGCTCGTCCTCGATCTCCTGGCCGCCGGTCGCCGCCAGCCCGGCTTCGGCGGCCTCGCCGGCTGGATCGGCAGAGACGTCCTGCCCTTCGACGGGGAGCGACTCGAGGGCAAGGTCGCGCTCGCGGCCGATGGCAGCGAGGGCATCCTCCCGGCGCTGCGCCTCGATCGCCGCCGCCTGGGCCTCGTGCTCGAGGTCCGCCAGGCGAGCCGCGCCGCCGCCGCGGGTCCGCTCGTGCTCGAGCAGCTCGGCGCGCAGGCGGTCGCGCTGCGCCTCTGCGGCGACCCGCTCAGCTGCGGTCGTTTCGTCTGCAGCGCTGGCCGATGCCGATGCTGCGTCCGCCGCGGCTTGCTCCGCCTCGATCGCGGTGAGCGCCTGCCGATCCGCGACGAGGGAGGCGGAGAGCTGGTCGCGGCGAGCTGCGGCGACTACACGCTCGTCGCGTCGCCTCCCCTCTGGCGACTCGGCCGCGCTGAGGGCCGCCCGCGCCTCGTCCCACGCCACGCGGGCCAGGTCATGTATGCCTGCGGCCTGGTCCCGATGCCGATCCGCATCGGCCGCCGCTGCGACGAGCGTCTCCATCGAGGTTCCGATCGAGGCCTCGCCTCCTGCCGCCGGCGTCGACGCAGCCGTCGCGATGGCTTCCTGGCCAAGCTCGTCACGCAGGAGCGCCTCGAGGTCGCGTGCGCGCGCGCCTGCCTGTCCTTCCCGATCAAATGCCGAGCGCGCCGCTGTGGTGGTCTGCCGCGCCTCGGCGTGGGCAGCCACGGCCGCGTCCCACGCTCGCCGCGCCTCGCCCAGCCGCACGAGTTCGCGGGCGGCGAGCTGGGCGGCCTCCGCCTGCTGGTCCTCCAGCCGTGCGATCGTGGCGGCCAGCTCGCGCCGCCGCACCTGCTGGCGCGAGCCTTCGCCCCCCTCGTCCGCGCGCCCCTGCACCGTCACCAGCCCTCGCCCGTCGGCCATGTCGCCGTCGGCGGTCACCGCGCACCAGCCTGGGGGCAGCCCGCGCCAACCGCGGAGCAGGGACGCCAGGTCGGGGGCGACAACCGCTCGGCCGAAGATGAGCAGCCTTGGATCGGCGTGGATCCAGTCGGCGACGGTCTGGGTCGCGCCAACGGCGGCCAGCGCCTCGGCACGCCCGACCGTTTCGGTCTCGCTTGCGCCGCTCCCCTCGACCACGAGCCGCGCGGCGCCGCGCGTATCGGCCAGGTGGGCGAGCAGGTCCGCATCCTGCCAGATG
>JBBDNI010000050.1:0-13604 GCA_040877645.1 Chloroflexota bacterium | reverse complement strand
GCGAGGTCCATGAGGGCGCCGCCACCATGGACTGGATGGAGCAGGAGCAGGAGCGGGGGATCACCATCACCGCCGCCGCCACGACCTGCTTCTGGCGGGACTATCGCATCAACCTGATCGACACGCCCGGCCACGTGGATTTTACGGTGGAGGTGGAGCGCAGTCTCCGCGTGCTCGACGGTGCCGTCGTCGTCTTCGACGGCGTGGCCGGCGTGGAGCCGCAGTCCGAGACGGTCTGGCGCCAGGCCGATCGCTATCGCGTGCCGCGCTTCTGCTTCGTCAACAAGCTTGATCGCACCGGGGCCGACTTCTGGCGCGTGGTCGACATGATCCGCGACCGGCTTGGCGCGACCGCGGTGCCGGTGCAGCTCCCGATCGGCACTGAGGGCGGCTTCCGGGGCGTGATTGACCTGCTCGAGATGCAGGCGATCACGTATGGCAACGACCTCGGCGACCTGATCGAGGTTGGCGAGATCCCGGCCGAGTTCGCCGAGCTGGCGGCCACCTGGCGCGACAAGCTGGTCGAGGCAGTGGCGGACCTGGATGACGACATCGCACATCGGTTCCTGGAGGGAGAGGCGGTCGACGCGACCGCCCTGCGGCGCGCACTGCGTGCCGGCACCCTTGCCTCGCGGATCATCCCCGTCCTGTGCGGCTCGGCCCTCAAGAACAAGGGCGTGCAGCCGATGCTCGACGCCGTGATCGAGTACCTGCCGTCGCCGCTCGACGTTCCAGCCGTGATCGGCGCGGATCCCCGGAACGGCGAGCAGGTGACGCGCCATGCCGATCCGGCCGAGCCTTTCGCCGCGCTCGCCTTCAAGATCGCCGCCGATCCATTCGTCGGCAAGCTGGCCTTCTTCCGGGTCTACTCCGGCACACTGAAGACCGGCTCGTACGTCTACAACGCGACCAAGGGCCAGCGGGAGCGGATCGGGCGACTGATCGAGCTGCATGCCAACCACCGCGAGGAGATCGAGTCGGTCAGCGCCGGCGACATCGCCGCTGCCGTGGGTCTGAAGACCACCTTCACCGGCGACACGCTGTGCGACGAGGCGAAGCCGATCGTGCTCGAGAACATCACGTTCCCCGAGCCGGTGATCGAGCTGGCGGTGGAGCCCAAGACCAAGGCGGACCAGGACAAGATGTCGATCGCCCTGCAGCGCCTCGGCGAGGAGGACCCGACCTTCCGGGTCAGCAGCGACGAGGAGTCGGGCCAGACCCGCATCGCGGGCATGGGCGAGCTGCACCTCGAGGTGATCGTCGACCGCATGCTGCGCGAGTTCAAGGTGCAGGCCAACGTCGGCCGCCCACAGGTGAGCTACCGCGAGACGATCCGCAAGGCCGTCAAGGGCGAGGGTCGCTTCGTGCGGCAGACCGGCGGCAAGGGCCAGTACGGGCATGCCGTCATCACCCTCGAGCCGCTGGATCGCGGTGGTGGTGTCGAATTCGTCTCGAAGATCGTCGGCGGCTCGGTGCCGCGCGAGTTCTTCAAGCCCATCGAGCAGGGGATCCGCGATGCCCTTGCCGGCGGCGTCGTGGCCGGCTTCCCGGTGATCGACCTGCGGGCGACCCTCATCGACGGATCGTTCCACGAGGTCGACTCGTCCGAGATGGCCTTCAAGATCGCCGGCTCGATGGCCGCCAAGGACGGGGTCAGCAAGGCCGATCCGGCGATCCTGGAGCCGGTCATGAAGGTCGAGGTGGTCGCCCCGGAGGAGTTCATGGGCGACGTCATCGGCAACCTCAACAGCAAGCGCGGCCACATGGACGGGGTCGACGAGCGGGGCAGCTCGCGCGTCATCAGCGCCCACGTCCCGCTGGCCGAGATGTTCGGCTACGCCACCGAGCTGCGGAGCATGACCCAGGGCCGTGCCACGTACTCGATGGAATTCTCCCGTTACTCAGAAGTCCCGGCCAACCTGGCCGCCGAGCTGATCGCGAAGTCCAAGAGCTAAAGGAGCGACGAAGGACCAACCATGGCAAAGCAGAAGTTCGACCGCAACAAGCCGCACGTCAATGTCGGCACCATCGGTCACGTGGACCACGGCAAGACCACGCTGACGGCGGCGATCACCAAGTATCTCGCCCAGCAGGGCGGTGCCGACTTCCGCGCCTTCGACAGCATCGACAACGCCCCGGAGGAGCGGCAGCGCGGCATCACCATCGCCATCAGCCACGTGGAGTACCAGACGGCGGCGCGCCACTACGCGCACGTCGACTGCCCTGGGCACGCCGACTACATCAAGAACATGATCACCGGCGCCGCCCAGATGGACGGCGCGATCCTGGTCGTGTCCGCCGCCGACGGGCCGATGCCCCAGACCCGCGAGCACATCCTCCTCGCCCGCCAGGTCGAGGTCCCGTCACTGGTCGTCTACCTCAACAAGGTGGACATGGTCGATGACGAGATGCTGATCGACCTGGTCGAGATGGAGGTCCGCGAGCTCCTGACCAAGTACAACTTCCCCGGTGAGGAGACCCCGGTCATCCGCGGCTCGGCCCTCAAGGCCCTGGAGTCCACGTCGACCGATCACGAGGCCCCGGAGTACGCCTCCATCAAGGAACTGATGGACGCGGTCGACAACTACATCCCGACCCCCGTCCGCGAGATCGACAAGCCCTTCCTGATGCCGATCGAGGACGTCTTCGGGATCAAGGGGCGTGGCACGGTGGCGACCGGCCGCATCGAGCGCGGCGTGGTGCACACCGGCGACACGGTTGAGCTGGTCGGGATCCAGGCCAAGAGCCGCCAGCTGGTGGTCACCGGGGTCGAGATGTTCAAGAAGACCCTCGACGAGGGCCAGGCCGGCGACAACGTCGGCCTCCTCCTGCGCGGCATCGAGCGCGAAGAGCTGGAGCGCGGCCAGGTGATGGCCAAGCCCGGCAGCGCCAAGCCGGGCACCAAGTTCAAGGCCGAGGTCTACGTGCTCGGCAAGGACGAGGGTGGGCGCCACACGCCGTTCTACGCCGGCTACCGCCCGCAGTTCTACCTGCGCACCACCGATGTGACCGGCGCGATCACCATGCCGCAGGGCGTGGAGATGATCATGCCGGGCGACAACGTCAACATCGACGTGGAGCTGATCACCCCGATCGCCATCGAGCAGGGCCAGCGCTTCGCAATCCGCGAGGGCGGCCACACCGTTGGAGCCGGCGTGATCACCGAGCTGGCCAGCTGATCCGATATGGCCAAACAGCGCATCCGCATTCGGCTCAAGGCGTACGACCACAAGCTGCTCGACCAGTCGGCCGAGCAGATCGTGGAGACGGCTACGCGGACCGGCGCCGGCATCGCGGGGCCGGTGCCGTTGCCGACCCGGATCGAGAAGTTCACCGTCATCCGCGGCCCGTTCGTCCACAAGGACGGCCGGGAGCAGTTCGAGATCCGGACGCACAAGCGGCTGATCGACATCATCGATCCGTCGACCAAGACGGTGGATGCGCTGATGCGGCTGAGCCTGGCGGCTGGCGTCGACATCGAAATCAAGATGTGAGTGAGAACGAAGAGCAGTGGCGGCAGGATTGATCGGGCGCAAGCTCGGCATGACGCGGGTCTTCGGTGACGACGGCAGCGTCGTGCCGGTGAGCGTCATCGAGGCGACTCCGAACAGTGTGACCCGGCTCCGCACGGCGGAGCGGGACGGCTATGCCGCGCTGCAGGTCGGAGCCGGCACCGCCAAGCGCGTCAGCAAGCCGGTCGCCGGGCAGTTCAAGGAGCTGGATGCCGACCACCAGAAGCCGCGCTACGTCCGCGAGTTCCGCGTCGAGTCGACCGAGGGATTCGAGGTCGGCCAGCTGCTGGACGTCAGCCTCTTCGCCCCCGGCGACCTGGTCGACGTGACCGGCGTCAGCAAGGGCCACGGGTTCACCGGCACGATCGCCCGTCATCACTTCAAGCGCGGCCCCAAGACCCACGGCTCGACGAACATCCGGCAGCCCGGCTCGATCGGGGCCGGCACCACGCCGGGACGCGTATTCCTGGGGACCCGCATGGGCGGCCACATGGGGGACGACCGGGTGACGGTCAAGAAGATGCAGGTCGTCCGGATCGACACCGAGCGCAACCTGATCCTGGTCAAGGGCGCGGTCCCCGGCGCCCGCAACGCGGTCCTGCTCGTGCAGAAGGCGAAGTGACCATGGCCAACACGCCCATCCTCACGGCGGACGGCAAGGAAGCGGGATCGGTCGAGCTGGCCCCCTCGCTCTTCGCGGCGCCCGTCAACGACGCGCTCATCCACCAGGCAGTTGTCCGGCAGCTGGCGGCCAAGCGGACCGGCACGGCCGACACGCTGACTCGCGGTGCTGTGCGCGGTGGCGGGAAGAAACCGTGGCGCCAGAAGGGCACCGGCCGTGCGCGCCAGGGAACCCGCTCCGCTCCGCATTGGAAGGGTGGCGGCGTGGTGTTCGGACCGCATCCGCGCGGCTATGAGCAGCGCATGCCGGCCAAGATGCGCCGCGCCGCGCTCCAGGGCGTGCTGAGCGGCAAGGCCGCCGACGGCGCCCTGCGCGTGGTCGAGGGCTTCGGTATGGACGAGATCGGGACGCGAGCCTTCGCCGAGCGGCTCACCGCCTGGAAGACGGAGGGCAAGGTGCTCGTCGTGCTGCCAGCTCGTGAGCCGGTGGTCGAGCGCTCCTGCCGCAACCTGCGGGAGGTGCGGGTCCTGCTCGCCGACAGCCTCAACGTGGTCGACCTGCTCGAGGCCGACACGATCGTCTTCACCGCCGATGCCCTGGCACGCGCCCAGGAGATGTACGCATGACCGCCGTGAGCGTGCACGACATCCTGATCCGCCCGGTCATCAGCGAGAAGAGCGTCGCCCAGACGGAGCGCAACAACTACACGTTTGCTGTCGGGCGCGACGCGAACAAGTTCCAGATCAAGGCCGCCGTCGAGGCCGAGTTCAAGGTGACCGTCACCGACGTGCGGGTGATGTGGGTCAAGCCAAAGCAGAAGCGACGCGGTCGGCGGACGATGGGCATGGTGCCCGGCTGGCGCAAGGCGGTGGTCAGCATCGCGGCCGGCGACAAGATCGAACTCTTCGAGGCGGTGTAGCGATGCCACTCCGCAACTACCGGCCGACCAGCCCCGGGCTGCGACAGATGACCCGATCCACCTTCGAGGAGGTGACGACGGCCCAGCCGCACAAGCCGCTCACCGAGCGACTGGTGCGCAAGGCAGGGCGCAACAGCCAGGGCAAGCTGTCGGTGCGACACCAGGGAGCGGGGCATAAGCGCCTGTATCGCGTCATCGATTGGAAGCGGGACAAATTCGGTGTGCCAGCAACCATCGCGACCGTCGAGTACGACCCGAACCGGTCGGCCCGCATCGCCCTGCTGCACTACGCCGACGGGGACAAGCGCTACATGCTCCTGCCGCACGGCCTGGGGGTTGGCGACGTCGTCATCTCCGGCGGCGACGCCGAGGCGCGCCTCGGCAACGCCCTGCCACTGGCGCGCATGCCGCTCGGCACCCAGATCCACAACGTGGAGATGGTTCCGGGACGCGGTGGCCAGATCGTGCGCAGCGCGGGCGGCAGCGCCCAGCTGCTGGCCAAGGAGGGGGAGTACGCAACCATCCGGCTCCCTTCGGGCGAGGTGCGCCGCGTGCGCGCCGAGTGCATCGCCACCGTCGGCCAGGTCGGCAACCTGGACCATGAGAACCAGAACATCGGCAAGGCCGGGCGCAGCCGCAACATGGGCCGACGGCCCGAAGTGCGCGGCGTGGTGATGAACCCGCGCGACCATCCGCATGGCGGCGGCGAGGGCAAGTCGCCGACCGGCATGCCGCCCAAGACACCGTGGGGCAAGCCGGCGATGGGCCTGCGCACCAGGAAGAACAAGACGACCGGCAAGATGATCGTCCGGCGTCGGTATGGACGCGGTTAGGAGAGCCCGATGAGTCGTTCCGTCAAGAAGGGACCCTTCGTCGACCCGCGCCTGCTGGGCCGCATCGAAGAGATGAACAAGCAGAACGAGCGCAAGGTGCTGAAGACCTGGTCGCGCCCAAGCGTGATCTTCCCGTCGATGATCGGGCACACCATCGCCGTGCACGATGGCAGGCGCCACGTGCCGGTCTTCGTCACCGAGAACATGGTCGGGCATCGGCTCGGCGAGTTCGCCCCGACGCGCCACTACCGCGGTCATGGCAAGGCCACCGACCGCTCGACGGCGTTGAAGTAGGAGACCGATGCGCGTCATCGCCACAGCCCGCTACATCCGCATCAGCTCCCGCAAGGTGCGGCTGGTGACGGACCTGATCACCGGCAAGCCGGTCGAGGAGGCCGCCGCCATCCTTCGATTCCTGCCGAACGCCGCTGCCCGGGACGTGGCCAAGGTTCTGAAGAGCGCGACGGCGAACGCCGAGAACAACTTCAACCTGTCGGCCGAGGAGCTGCGGGTGGTGAGTGCCACCGCGGACGAAGGGCCAACGCTCAAGCGGTTCCGCCCGAGGGCACAGGGCCGGACGTTCAGCATCCTGAAGCGCACCAGCCACATCACGGTTGCCGTGGCTGACCAAGAGGAGTCCTGATGGGTCACAAGGTTCACCCGTACGGCTTCCGGATCGGCATCAACAAGCCGTGGCTGGCCAAGTGGTACGCGGATCGCGACTACGCAACCCTGCTGCAGGAGGACATGAAGATCCGGCAGCTCGTCGCCAGGCAGCTGGCCAACGCCAGCGTCAGCCAGGTCGAGATCGAGCGTGGCATCAACCACGTGACGGTCACGGTCCACTCGGCAAAGCCGGGGATCGTGATCGGCAAGGGCGGGCAGAACGTCGAGCTGCTGCGCACCTCGGTCGGCAAGCTGACCGACAAGAAGGTGAAGCTCGAGATCAAGGAGATCCTCCAGCCGGAGCTGGACGCGGTGCTCGTGGCGCAGAACGTGGCGGGCCAGCTCGAGCGACGCATCGCATTCCGCAAGGCCGTCAAGCAGACCGTGCAGCGGACGATCAAGGCCGGCGCCAAGGGAGTCAAGATCCAGGTCTCGGGTCGCCTCGGCGGCGCCGAGATGAGCCGCACCGAGTGGGACAAGGAGGGGCGCATCCCGCTCGGGACGCTGCGCGCCGACATCAGCTACGGGGTGGTGCACGCCCGAACGACGTACGGCCGGATCGGCGTCAAGGTCTGGGTCTACCGCGGCGACCAGCTTGGCGAGCGGCCCGGCTCGGCCCGCACCGAGCCGCGCGAGCCGCGCCAGCGCCCGACCCGCGGCCGGACACGGACCGCGACATCCGCCGCGGCGGTCGCAGCCGGCGCCGATGAGGCACTGGCCGCTCCGACAGCAACCACAACCGCAAGCAACGAGGAGGCCTGAGCGATGCTGCTTCCCAAGCGGGTCAAGCACCGCAAGGTCCAGCGAGGCCGTCGCTCAGGGATGGCGAAGGGCGGCACGGCCGTGAGCTTCGGCGAGTACGGTCTGATGGCCGAAGAGGTCTGCTGGCTGACTGCCCGCCAGATCGAGGCCGCCCGCCGAGCCATGACCCATCACATCAAGCGCGGTGGTCGGATCTGGATCCGCGTCTTCCCCGACAAGCCGGTCACCAAGAAGCCGGCAGAGGTGCGCATGGGATCGGGCAAGGGAGCCCCCGACCACTGGGTCGCCGTCGTGAAGCCCGGTCGGGTCATGTTCGAGATGTCCGGTGTCCCGGAGCCGATCGCCCGCGAGGCGATGCGGCTGGCCAGCCACAAGCTGCCGATCCAGACCCGGTTCGTGGCCAAGGAGGGCGTGTGAGCATGGATATCAACGAGATTCGAGGGCTCTCGGATCTGGACCTGGAGAGTGCGCTGGTGGACGCCAAGCAGGAGCTGTGGAAGATCCGCTTCGATCTCGCCACGCGCCAGGAGAAGAACTACAGCCGGCTGCCGGCGACCCGCCGGCGGATCGCCCGCATCCTCACCGTCATGACCGAGCGCCAGCACGCGGTTGAGGCGGCCACTGCCAGCGCCGAGAAGGCCAGCTGATGGAAGGCAAGCGACGGACCAAGGTCGGGCGCGTGGTGTCCGACAAGATGGACAAGACGGTCGTGGTCAGCGTGGAGCGGCTGCGCCGACATCCGATCTACAAGCGCGTGGTGCGCCTTTCGAGCAAGTTCAAGGCGCACGACGAGGAGAACTCGGCGCGGGTCGGCGACACGGTGCGCATCGAGGAGAGCCGGCCGCTCTCGCGCGAGAAGCGCTGGCGCGTGGTCGAGGTGGTCGCACGTGGCTCGGGCCTCGAGCTGGTCGAGGCCGGTGTGGAGATGGCGGAGACCGAGACCGAATGATCCGCCAGTACACGCGCCTGCGCGTGGCCGACAACTCCGGCGCCCGGGAGCTGCAGTGCATCACGGTGATCGGCCGATCGAGCAGCGACACGGCCGAGGTCGGCGATGTGATCGTGGCCAGCGTCAAGCAGGCGCTGCCGAACACCGGCGTCAAGAAGGGCGAGGTCGTGCGCGCGGTGATCGTGCGCACCGCCAAGGAGTACGGCCGCCCGGACGGCAGCCACATCCGCTTCGACGAGAACGCTGCCGTGCTGATCACGCCGCAGGGCAGCCCACGCGGGACGCGCATCTTCGGCCCGGTGGCCCGCGAGCTGCGCGAGCGCAACTACATGAAGATCGTGTCGCTCGCGCCGGAGGTGCTGTGAGATGAACGTGCGGAAGGGCGACACCGTCCTGGTGCTGGCCGGCAAGGACCGCGGCAAGCGCGGCGTGGTGGAGCGCATCGAGCGCACCAAGCGCGGCCTCGGCGTGGTCGTGCCCGGCATCAACATGGCGAAGCGCCACCAGCGTCCGAGATCCCGAACGCAGCAGGCCGGCATCCTGGACCTGCCGGTGCCGCTGCACCTCAGCAACGTCCAGGTGGTCTGCCCGCGCTGCGACAAGCCGACGCGGGTGGCCCACCAGACCCTCGAAGACGGGGAACGTCGGGTCCGCGTCTGCAAGCACTGCGGCGAGCAGATGGAGGTGGCCAAGTGAGCGCGGACGAGCTGACGCCCGAGACGGCTCCCGAGACGCCCGCCGAGGAGGCTCCGAAGGCGGCTCCGAAAGCGGCTCCGAAAGCGGCTGCCAAGCCAACGGCATCCCGTCGCGCCAAGGCGACGCCGTCGAAGCCCGATGCAGCACGGCCGACCGCGGCGCCGGCCACCCCAAGCGGACCCGGCCTTCGGCAGCGGTACCGCGATGAGGTTGCGCCCGCGATGCGTCGCGAGTTCAACTACGCGAACCCGATGCAGATCCCTCGCCTGTCGAAGGTGGTCGTCAACATCGGCCTGGGTGAGGCGATCCAGAACGCCAAGGCACTTGACGCAGCGGTCGGCGACCTGACCCAGATCACCGGCCAGAAGCCGATCGTGACGCGCGCCAAGCGCTCGATCGCGCAGTTCCGGCTGCGGACCGGGATGCCGATCGGGGCCAAAGTGACGCTCCGTGGCCAGCGCATGTACGACTTCCTGGAGCGGACGATGCGCCTGGCGCTGCCGCGCATCCGCGACTTCCGGGGGATCAGCCGCAGCTCGTTCGACGGCCGCGGCAATTTCAGCCTCGGGCTGCGGGAGCAGCTCGTGTACCCCGAGATCGACTACGACAAGATCGATCGCCTGCGGGGAATGGAGATCAGCATTGTGACGACGGCGAAGACCGATGAGGAGGGGCTCAAGCTCCTTCAGCTGCTCGGCATGCCGTTCCAGGCGAGCTAGCGAGGATTTCGAGTGGCCAAGAAGTCGATGATCGCGAAGTCGCAGCGCAAACCGCGCTTCGGGGTCCAGCAACACAACCGATGCGCCGTCTGCGGCCGCCCGCGCGGCTACATGCGTCGCTTCGCGCTGTGCCGCATCTGCTTCCGGGAGCGGGCCCTGGAGGGCCAGCTGCCGGGGGTCACCAAGTCGAGCTGGTAGCTCGCCACAGACAACGGCCGACGAGATCGGCCCCATCAGCGGCAGGCGCCCCCAGCGACGCAGGGAGCGAACCACCGCCGAGGAGATGAAAGAGACCGAATGAACGTCACCGACCCGATCGCCGACATGCTGACCCGCATCCGCAACGCGAGCATGGCGCGGCATCGCGAGCTGACCCTCCCCTCGTCCCGGGTGAAGCGCGACATCGCGCGGATCCTGACCGAGGAGGGGTTCATCGAGTCGTGGGCCACGAGCCAGGAGGGTGTCGTGGAGCTGCTGACCATCCACCTGAAGTACGTCGAGGGCCGCACGCCAGTGGTGAGCGGCCTGAAGCGGATCAGCAAGCCAGGCCTGCGGGTGTACGCCCGCAAGACCGAGATTCCGCGCGTCCTGGGCGGGCTCGGCACGGCCATCCTGTCAACCTCCCGCGGGGTCATGACCGGGCAGAGCGCCCGGAAGCAGAACCTCGGCGGCGAGGTCCTCTGCTACGTCTGGTAAGGAGGGAAGGCGATGTCACGCATCGGTCGCATGCCGATCCCGGTTCCTTCCGGCGTGGAGGTGACCCAGGAGGGTGCCCTGCTGCGGGTTCGGGGTCCCCTTGGAATCCTCGAGCGCGAGATCCATCCCGAGATGGTGATCGAGCGCGGCGATGCCGAGCTGCGCGTCGTCCGGCCGAGCGATGAGCCGCGGCACCGCGCCCTGCACGGGCTGACCCGGACCCTGGTCAACAACATGGTCGTCGGCGTCACCACCGGCTTCACCAAGGCCCTCGAGATCAGCGGGGTCGGCTACCGCGCCCAGCTGCAGGGCACCAAGCTGGTCCTGGCGCTCGGCTACTCGCACCCCGTTGAGGTCGACCCGCCTGAGGGCATCATCTTCCAGGTCGAGACGCCGACGAAGCTCGCCGTGGTGGGTGCCGACAAGGAGCTGGTCGGACAGACAGCCGCATACATTCGCTCGCGACGCAAGCCGGAGCCGTACAAGGGCAAGGGCATCCGCTATGCCGGGGAGCAGATCCTGCGCAAGGCGGGCAAGGCCGGCAAGGTCGGGGGAGCCAAGTAACCATGATCAAGCAGGCATCGCGGGACGCACTGCGTCGCAAGCGGCATCAGCGGATCAGGCTCCGCCTGTCCGGCAGCACGCAGCGGCCCCGGCTCTCCGTGTTCCGGAGCACGAAGTACATCTACGCCCAGGTGGTCGACGACACCAGCGGTCGGACGCTTGCGTCGGCGTCCAGTCGCGAGGCGAGCCTGGCGGCTGGCGCCGGCAAGGTGGACACCGCTCGCTCGGTGGGGCGCGCGCTCGCGCAGCGTGCCAAGGCCGCCGGCGTGAGCGCCGTGGTCCTCGATCGGGGTGGGTATCGGTATCACGGGCGGGTTCGCTCGCTCGCCGAGGGCGCCCGCGAGGGCGGCCTCGACCTGTAGCGGAGGAATCATGGCTCGTATCGATCCAAGCAAGCTCAACCTGGAAGAGAAGGTCGTCCAGATCAACCGCGTTGCGAAGGTTGTGAAGGGTGGCCGGCGCTTCAGCTTCAGCGCGGTCGTGGTCGTCGGTGACGGAAACGGCATCGTTGGCGCGGGCCTCGGCAAGGCTGGCGAGGTCCCCGAGGCGATCCGCAAGGGCGTCGAGGACGCGAAGAAGCACCTCATCGCGGTGCCGCTGGTCGGCACCACCATCCCGCATATGGTGAGCGTCGACTTCGGCGCCAGCACCGTCCTGCTGCGCCCTGCCTCGGCGGGGACCGGCGTCATCGCCGGCGGCTCCGTGCGCTCCGTTGTGGAGGCAGCCGGGATCCGTGACCTGCTCTCGAAGTCGATGGGCAGCAACAATCCGGTCAACGTCGTACGCGCGACCATCGAGGCGCTGCGCTCGCTCCGTTCCGCCGACCAGATCGCACTCAGCCGCGGGACGACCGCCGAGAAGCTGCTCGGCAAGCGGGGCGCCGAGGCCGCTCGACGCCCGCATGAGTATGTCGAGCGCCCCGCGCCCGCCTACCCCGGAGGCGGCCGTGGCCGGTAGGCGAACTGCCCCTCCGGCGGGACCGCTGCTGCGCGTGACCTGGGTCCGCTCGACCATCGGCCACAAGGCCGGCGCGCGAGGCACGATCCGGGCACTCGGGCTGCATCGGCTCAACCAGACGGTTGAGATCGCCGACACGCCCGTCAACCGCGGCATGCTGCGACGGGTTGCCTTCCTGCTGTCGGTCGATGAGCCGACGGGAGACCGCTAGATGAAGCTGCACGACCCGCGGCCGAACGCCGGCTCGCACAAGGCTTCCCGGCGGCTGGGACGCGGGCATGGCTCCGGGCGGGGCAAGACGGCCGGCCGTGGCACCAAGGGCCAGAAGTCGCGTGCAGGTGGCGGCATCCCGGCCTGGTTCGAGGGCGGGCAGACCCCGCTCCACATCCGGACCCCGAAGCTGCACGGCTTCACCAACCGCTTCCGGGTCGAATACGCCGTGCTGAACCTTGGGCGGCTGTCGGAGGCGACGGCGGGGACCCTGATCACACCCGACGTGCTGCGCCACGACCAGCTGGTGCGAGACCAGAAGACCCGGCCGATGCCGGTCAAGATCCTGGGTGGCGGTGACGCTCCGCGCGGCGTGACGATCCACGCGCACGCCTTCACCCGATCGGCCCTGGCCAAGCTCGCCACCGCAGGGAGCACGGCCCAGCTCATCAGCTGGCCGGACGGCGCGCCGATCGAGTTCGAGACGGAGCCGGCCCCGTCGAAGGCTGCCGGCAAGAAGAAGCGAGCCGCCGTGGCCGCCCCCGAGGAGGACGACGCAGACACTTCGGCCGAAGCGGTCGAGACCCCGTCGGACGCCGAAGCAGAGCCGGAGGCCGAGGTTCTGGCCGATCCCGACGCCGATGCGGCCGCTGACAGCGAGAGCGGGTCCTAGGTGATCGAGTCCCTCGTCGCCGCCTTCCGCGCACCGGACATCCGGCGCAAGATCCTCTTCACGCTGGGGATCCTGCTCATCTTCCGGGCACTCACCAACGTGCCGGTGCCGAACGTCAACCAGGCCCAGCTGGCCAACCTGTTCAACACGAACCAGCTGCTCGGCCTGCTTGACCTCTTCTCGGGCGGTGGGCTGGCGACCGCGTCGATCATCGGCATGGGCGTGAACCCGTACATCAACGCCAGCATCATCATGCAGCTGATGCAGGGGGTGATCCCCAGCCTCGGTGAGCTCGCGCGCGAGGGCGAGTACGGACGCAATCGGCTCAACCAGTACACCCGTCTGCTGACGGTGCCGATGGCCTTCGCCCAGGGCTACGGCTTCTCCGTGCTGCTGTCGGCGAACGGGGTCATCCCGGCCTCCCCGCTCTTCAGCTTCGAGACCCTGACCCTGCTCGTCTCGTTCACCGCTGGCACGATCCTGCTGATGTGGCTCGGCGAGCTGATCAGCGAGCGCGGCCTGGGGAACGGGATCAGCTTCATCATCTTCGCCGGCATCGTCGGCCGGCTGCCGCATACCGCCGCGCCGATCGCGACGGGCCCCGACGGCCTGCTGCGCATCGCGCCGTTCATCATCATCGCCATCATCGTCATCGCCGGGGTTGTCTTCATCAACGAGGGCCAGCGCCGGATCCCGGTGCAGTACGCCAGCCGGGTGCGTGGCCGGCGCATGTACCAGGGCCAGACCCAGTACCTGCCCCTGAAGGTGACGATGGCCGGCGTGATCCCGATCATCTTCGCCATCAGCATCCTGCTCTTCCCGGCCC
>JBBDNI010000049.1:0-65369 GCA_040877645.1 Chloroflexota bacterium | reverse complement strand
CTCTTCGACCGACTCTTCGACCGACTCTTCGACCGACTCTTCGACCGACTCTTCGACCGACTCTTCGGGCCCAGCGCAGATGTGGCTGAGGTTCAGGAGGCCGTCGTTCTCGATGTCGTCGCTGGCGGACTCGAGGGAGTCGTGCCCGGTGATGATCTCGTACATCACGATCGAGCTGCCATTCACGAAGCCATCAGCCGACTGCGGGCCTGCGTCCGTGAACACTGCGTCCAGTTCGGACGGCAGGTCACCGCTGCCAGTGTCGGTGTGGATAAAGTGCCAGAGCACCTCGCCGGGCTCCAGGCCAGCGTCAGCACACTTCTCCGAATCGCCCTGGAAGTCCGGATCGTCCCAGCTGATGGGAAGGTCAGCGCTCTGGTGAAGGTCGTTGGCCAAGACTGGCACGGCGATGTAGAGCATCGACAGCGCGAGTGCGGCGATGGCTGCTAGCAAGATGGTTGGCCGCGATGCGGCTGTCGCGTGGGTGTTCACCGATGAGTCCCTCAATACTGCTTTCCAGCTCCCCTGATGTGTGCTGCGCGGACCATCCGCGCGAGCCCCCTGGGATGCCTCAGGACGGCCAGAATACAGCCAGAAGTAACGGCCTGCCTAGTACTTTCGGCGCGGCATTTTCGGGGCTGAAGAGGGGTCTGGTGAGGTTGAGTGCGTAGCGCGTTGCGGCAGCGCAACACAAATCGCGCCGATCCGCCGATCGGCAACGTCTTGGCCAGCTCGTCCCTAGCGGGACACAAAACACAGCCCCCGCGTACTGCGGGGGCTGTGCTCGGTAACCGCCGGCCCAGGGCCGGATCTGGGGGTTAGCTGCGGTTGCGGGCCGCCTTGACGTTCGCGAATGCGAGACCGGTGAGTGAGGCCAGAAGGATCAGGCCGAAGCCGAGGGTTGGCAGCGGGTTGCTGCCGACGACGCCCAGGGCCGTGTCGGGCTGGCTCTCTTCAGGATCCGGAGTGCCGGTGCCGGCCTCGATCTCCTCCTCGGCGCTCTGCGCGACCGACTCGGCGACCGACTGCTCGACGCTCTCGGCGACCGACTCGGCAACCGACTCTTCGGCCGACTCGGCAACCGACTCTTCGACCGACTCGGCAACCGACTCTTCGACCGACTCGGCGACCGACTCGTCGACCGACTGCTCAGGACCACCACAGATGTGGCTGAGGTTGAGCAGGTTGTCGTCGTCGATCGAGTCACTGGCCGAATTCAGGGTGTCGTGGCCCGTGATGATGTCGTACATCAGCGTGGCGTTGCCGTCGCCGTTGCTGTACCCGTCCGCCTGCTGGTCGCCGGCTGTTTCGAAGTTCGCGTCCAGGGTGGCCGGCAGGTCGCTACCGTCGTTGCCGGTGTGGACGAAATGCCAGAGGACTTCACCGGGCTCAAGGTCTGCGTCCTTGCACTCGTCACTATTGCCCTGGAAGTCCGGGTTGTCCCAGCTGATCGGCAGGTCAGCCGTCTGGTGAAGGTCGTTGGCCATAACTGGCACGACCAGGTACAGCATCGACAGCGCGATCGCGGCCGTGGCTGCGAGAAGGATGGTTGGCCGCGACGCGGCCTTCGCCTGGACGTTCACCGATGAATTCCTCATTGCTCGTTCCAGCTCCCCTGATGTGCGGTGCACGGACCACCCGTGCCTGGGATGCGGTTGGAACGGCAACGTACAACGGAGGTACTGGCCCGGCCTAGTACCCAAGACCCACCTTATCCGAGCTCGGAGGGCGGTCTGGTGAGGTCAGGTGCGCGCGCGTTGCCGAGGCGCAACGGGAATAACGGGACCCACCCAGTACCAGAGGGTGTCAGCCGGTTCGGCCGCGTGCCTCGAGCAGGACCACCTGGGTCTCTTCGGGGAGTGAGGAGGCGTGCACGACGGCCTTCGGCTGTCGGATCGGCTCACCCACCGCCAGCTCATGGAGGAATCGCTCCGGGCCGAGCAGGTCCGCAGAGGCGCCATCGGTGGCGAAGTGCATCGGGATCACGATCTTGGGGCTGACCTGGGCGACCACCTCCGCGGCCTCGGCCGGCGAGATCGTGAAGTTGCCGCCGGCGGGGACCAGCAGCACGTCGATCGGGCCGAGCTCACCCAGCTCGTCCTCGGTCAGGAGGTGCCCTAGGTCGCCCAGATGGCAGACGTGCACCCCGTCGATCTCGACCGCGAAGATCACGTTCTCGCCGCGCTCGGCGCCGCGCGCACCGTCATGGAAGGTCCGGACACCGGTGATCAGCAGGTTGCGGTGTTCGTACTCGCCCGGCCGGGTCAGCGTCAGATCGGCCGTGATCGAGCGGGTGTAGGAGTGATCGGGATGGGCGTGCGACATCGTCAGCAGGTCGACGTCGTGCTTGCCCGCCACGAAGCCGGTCGCCGGGGGGCACGGATCGGTGATGACCGTCGCCTCGCGCCCCTTCAGCCGGAAGCAGGCACGCCCGTACCAGGTGATCTCCATGGGATGGCCGATCCTACCGGAAAAGTACGAGCGCCGGTGCCCGCCCAATGACACCGGCGCTCGAAGGAGGGAGGGTGGAGGCGGAAACCCGTTGGTCTCCAACTCGCACCGTGAACCCTATCGGCCAACCATGAATTGAAAAGGGGGGCTTGGCTTAAGAAACCTGAACCAAATCGGCCAGCCTCGGGTGCGACAATGCGGCCGATGCCCTCCCTGCCCCGGCGCCTGGCGGCGGTCGCCGTCCTGCTCCTGAGCCTCGCGATCGTGGCCGTCCTCGCCCTCCGCGGGATGGGCTTCCAGGTCGGGTTCGGGCCGTTCGCCAGCGCCCCGCCGGTGGAGGGAAGCGCCTCCGCATCGCCCTCAGGCAGCCCCGCCGCCTCCCAGGACCCGCTGGTCGTCTTCGCCGAGATCGAGCGCGAGGTCCGCGCCCTGCGCGAGCTGCCCGCCGCGAGCATCGGCGCGCCCGACGTGCTGACCCGCGCCGAGCTGGCCGTGATCCTGCCCCACCTTCTCGAACCGCCGCTCGACAATGTGACGCTGCGGGCGCTCGGCCTGTTGACCGCCGACCAGGACATCGTCGACCTGACCGAGCAGCTGTACACCGCCCAGGTGCTCGGCTTCTACGACCCCGACGCCAAGCGGATGGTCATCGTCAGTGACGCCGGCCTGACCCCGCAGGCTCGCATCACCTACGCCCACGAGTACACGCACGCCATGCAGGACGCGGCCTTCGACACGGCCGCCGCGCACGAGGCGCTGGTCGGCCAGAAGGATCGCGAGCTGGCACTCATCGCGCTGGAAGAGGGGGACGCGACCACGGCCATGGTCCTGTGGGCCATCGCGCACCTGACACCCGAGGAGATGGTGGGCATCACCGAGACGCCGCTGCCTGACATGACCGGCATCCCCGACTGGATGGTCAGGTTCCTCGAGTTCCCATACCTGTCCGGCGCGCAGTTCATCGGCCAGCTATGGGCCTCCGGGGGGTGGGACGCCGTCAACGAGGCATACGCCGATCCTCCGTCGTCGACCGAGCAGGTCCTGCACCCCGACGCCTACATCGACGGCGAGGCGCCGCTCGAGGTCGACGGCCTCGACCTGTGGACGACCCTCGGCGACGACTGGGCGCATGCCACCGAGACGACACTCGGCGAGGCCTGGATCCGCATCTGGCTCGAGGGGATCGGCGTCGATGCGACGCTTGCCGCCCGGGGAGCTGACGGCTGGGGCGGCGATTGGGTCGCGGTTGCCGACGGCGGTGACCTTGGCTGGGCGCTCGGCTGGCGGATCGCCTGGGACGCCCCGATCGAGGCGACCGAATTCGAGGATGCCTATGCGGGCGCTGCGACCAGCCTGCCGTTTGCGATCAGGGTCGTCCACGCCTCGGAGCGCGAAACGATCGTCTTGCATGCGTCCTCGGAGCAGCTGCTCGACCAGATCACACAGCTCGCCGGGGGCTAGCCCTACATCGACTCCGGGGCGGCGATGCCGAGCAGGCCGAGGGCGTTGGCCAGCACCTGGCGTGCGGCATCGGTCAGGGCGAGGCGTGCCTGGGACAGGGGCACCTCATCGGGCCCATCGGGAAGGACCCGGCAGTCGCGGTAGAACTGGCTGAAGAGCTGCGCCACCTCCAGGCAGTAACGGGTCACCTCGTGGGTTTCGCGGCGGTCGGCCGCGTCAGCCAGCACCTCGGGCAGTGCCAGCAGGCGCCGAATGAGCGTCTGCTCGGCAGGGTGGGCAAGGAGCGTGCTGGCCTTGCTCGCGTCGGGGGCGACCCCCGCATCGGCCCCCTTGCGCAGGATCGAGCTGCAGCGCGCATGCGCGTATTGCACGTAGTAGACCGGGTTCTCGGCGCTCTGCTTCTTGGCCAGCTCGATGTCGAAGTCGATCCCGGTGGTCAGCGCGCGTGACCCGAAGAACCAGCGGGCGGCATCGGCCCCGATCTCGGCCAGCAGCTCGTCCAGGGTGATGTACTCGCCGCTGCGCTTGCTCATGCTGATCTCCTGGCCGTCGCGCACGAAGCGGACCCAGGCCATCAGCAGCACCTGCACCGCCTCCCGATCGAAGCCCATCGCCTCGGCCGCGTTGCGCAGCCTGGCCACCGTGCCGTGGTGGTCTTCTCCCCACAGGTAGATCAGCTCGTCGAAGTCACGCCCGAACTTCTCGGTCAGGTAGCCGATGTCGGCGGCGAAATAGGTCGGCTCGCCGTTGGACCGATAGATCACGCGGTCCTTGTCGTCCCCGTAGGCGGTTGACCTGAACCAGGTCGCCCCATCGGCCTCGAAGACATGGCCCGATGCGCTGATCCGCTCGACCGCACGCGCCACCCAGCCGTCGGCGTGCAGCATCTTCTCGCCGCGCCACACGTCGAACTGCACTCCGAGCCGGACGAGGCTGGTCTCGATCCCGGCCCGCACATGCTCGCTCGCCCACGCACCGATGACCCAGCCGGGATCCTCGTTCGCACGAGCGGTGGTGAGGAGGTCGTCGGGAATGGCGGCCGCCAGGTCGGCCACGTAGTCGCCGTGGTAACCGTCCTCGGGGAAAGGCTGCCCGTCGCGCACGGCCAGCACCGAGAGGCCAAGATTCCGTACCTGGGCACCCGAGTCGTTGAAGTAGTACTCGCGCGTGACCTCGTGCCCCACTCCGGCGAGCACCCGGCACAGCAGGTCGCCCACGAACGCACCGCGCGCGTTGCCGATGTGCAGCGGCCCAGTGGGGTTGGCTGAGACGAACTCGACGTTGATGCGGCGTGGGGTCGTGACCCGCACCTCGCCGAAGCGCGGACCGGCGGCGAGGATGCCCTCCACCTGGCCGGCAACCCATGCCGGATCGAGGCGCAGGTTCAGGAAGCCGGGCGGCGCCACGCTGACCTCCGCCACGCCGTCGGGCAGGCCGAGATGGCGCTTCAGCGTCTCCGCGATCCGGAGTGGGGCGTCGTGGACGACCGGTGCCAGCTGCATGGCCGCGTTGGTGGCGTAGTCGCCGTGCTCGGGCCTTGCCGGACGCTCGATGCTGACGGTTGGCCACGCTGCGCTCTCGGGTCGACGCAGGTCGCCCGCGTCCTCGGCGGCGGTCATCGCGGCTTCGACCGCGGCGCGCAGCGCCTCGCGCATGGTGCTCATGGCTCGCCCCCGCTCACCGTTCGCGCGCCAGTCGCAGCTCCAAGGCTTGGTCGGCCGAGAAGCCGCGCAGGCCCAGCGAGTCGGCGGCGACCTCGAGGAGGGCCCCGGCCGGCGCCAGCCCGATCAGCTCGCAGTGGTCGATCTCGACCCCGGAGGCGCGTGCCAGGCGGCGGATCTCGGCCACCGCGCGGGCGATGCCGGTCCGCTCCCAGTCGACCAGGTTCATGCTGACCTGCGCGTAGCGCGGCTCACCGGGGTTCTCGAGCAGCACGCCCATCGCCTGCACCGCCGGCAGGCCGCCAGACGACTCGCGGATCGTCTCGGCGATGCGCCGCGCGATGGTCAGGTCATCGGTCGCCAGGTTGACGTTGAAGGCGATCAGCGGCTTGCGGGCGCCCACCGCCACGGCGCCGCCGCGCGGGTGCATGCGGCGGGGTCCGAAGTCCGGATCGCGTTCGGTCTCGACACCCAGCTCGGCCTTGAGCCCCTCGTACTGCCCGCGCCGCACTTCGGCCAGGCGCTCGCGGCCGGGACGCAGCGCCGCCTCGCCGTACAGGTAGACCGGCAGCTCGAAGGTCCTGGCAATCTGCTCACCGAAGCGACGGGCCAGGTCGACGCACTCCTCCATGCGTGTCGCGCCGAGCGGCACGAACGGGATCACGTCGACCGCCCCGATGCGCGGATGCGCTCCCGTGTGCTGCTCCATGTCGATCAGCTCGAGGGCGCGCCCGACCGCCGCCGTCGCGGCCCGCACGACCTGCTCAGCCGTGCCGGCGAATGTCACCACGCTGCGGTTGTGCGTCTCGTCACGCGAGAAGTCGAGCAGCGTCACGCCGTCGATCTGGCGGACCGCACGGACGATCTCCTCGACCACCTCGGGGCGCCGCCCCTCGGAGAAGTTCGGGACGCACTCGATCAGGCTGGGCAAGCGGTCCTCGTTGGGCGTGGCTTGGGTGGACCGATGATAACGGCGAGCCCCCGCTCAGGCGTCAGCGGCGGCCGCCTGGCGTGGATCCTCCCGGCCGATGCTGTCAGGGTTCTTGCCGCGTGCCCTTGCCAGTCGCTCCGCCAGCAGCTGGAGCGGGACGGCCGAGCCGATGGCCGCACCGACGATCCGCGGCAGCCCGCCGGCGAGCGGCACGCTCAGCCGGCCCGCGGGGGTGAGGTCCAGCGGGATGTCGTCGCCGAGGTCGGCCCCCACGATCCCGGCCGCGGCCATGCCCAGGGCGGTGGCCGAGCGGAGCACTGCGCGTGCCCGATCGATGATCGTTTCGCCCCACGCCTCGCCGTCCGTCAGGACCATGACGAGGCCGGTATCTTCGTCGGCGGCCGCCAGGTGGCCGTGGCGGATCGTCTCGAGCTGCATCGCCGATGCCGGCAGACGGGCACCCTCCTCGATCTTGAGGGCGAGCTCGCGCGCCGCCGGGTAGTCGATCCCCGAGCCCACGATCAGGAGTCGGCTGCAGCTGGCAAGGGCGCCGGCAACCGCCTCCGCCCCGGACTCGTCGTCGCCCAGGCCGACGAGCGTGCGTGCCGCCAGGGGGTCGATAGGAGTGCCGCGCACCGCTGCGGCCAGGGCGGCCGCAGCGATCACCGGTGACAGGTAGCCGATGGTGTGGCACCAGCTCTGATCCTGCTCCCCGGTCGTCAGGACGTGGTCCGCGAGGCGCGCACCCGGCGAGCGATCGCTGACCGTGATGAGCACCGTGCTCGCACCCGCCGCTCGCGCTTCGCTGAGCGCCAGGTTGGTGGCCCATGTGCCCCCCTCGTGCGAGATGGCGACAACCACGCCGCCGGTCGGAGGTCTCCTTGCCATCTCGAGCGCCTGCATCGGCCAGACGGTCGTGCCCGCCAGGGCGTCTGTCAGCAGCTCGGCGGCGACCATGGCGGCGTGCTCGCTCGTGCCGCAGCCGGTCGTGATGATCGGCCTGTGCTCGGCAGCGGCCCCGCGAACCGCATCCGCCACGCGTGCGGAGGTGGGGTCGTCCTGCAGCCGTTGCACGAGCCGCTCGGCGAGGGCCGGCTCGGCGGCGATCATCTCGGTCATGGCATACGGCGGCCCGTCACGCCCGGCTGGCATCTCGGAGCCGGCCCACGGGTCTGGCGCGTCGGGGAGTGGGGTCTTGGGATCGAAGATGGGCATGCTGCCGCGATGCTACGCGGCCCGGCTGCGGCCACGCTCGGCTAACCTCTCAGCGATGCCGTCGAGCCTGCCGATCCCGCCGCGCGCATCCTTCGAGCCGGTCCTTCCGGCCGACCCGAACCTGCTGAACGTCGCCGACTACGAACGCGTGGCCGCTGAACGGCTAGCGCCTGGCCCGCTCGCCTATTTCTTGGGCGGTGCTGACGACGAGCGAACGCTCGCCGACAACCGTTCCGCCTTCGCTCGCCGCCGGATCGTGCCGCGGGTCATGCGCGACGTCTCGTCGGTCGATCACAGCGTCGACGTGCTCGGCCGGCTCTGGTCGTGGCCGCTTTTCGTGTGCCCCACAGCTCTGAACCGCATGGCACACCCTGACGGGGAGCTGGCCGTTGCCCGGGCGGCAGCGGCTCGCGGCATCACCTACACCCTCTCGACCTCGGCCAGCACGGACCTGGCCGACGTGGCCGCCCTTGGCGGGCCGCGCTGGTTCCAGGTCTACCTGCTCGCCGATCCGGGAGCGCGGCGCGCCCTGGTCGAGCGCGCGGTGGCACACGGCTACGAGGCACTGGTGCTGACGGTCGACGTGCCCCGGCTCGGCCGCCGCGAGCGAGACCTGCGGGTCGGCTTCACGATCCCGGAGGGCGTGGAGCTTCCCAACGTGGGACTCGCCGCCGGCGTCGCGCCGGCAGACGCTGCATCGGTCGCCTTCCTGGACCGTCTGACCTGGACCGATCTCGAGTGGCTCGCCGGATTCGGGCTGCCGGTCGTCGTCAAGGGCATCTTGCATCCCGACGACGCGCGGCTGGCGATCGAGCATGGTGCGGCCGCGATCCAGGTCAGCAACCACGGTGGCCGCCAGCTGGACGCCGCCATCGCCAGCCTGGACGCCCTGACGCCGATCGTCGAGGCGGTGGCAGGGGAGGTCCCGGTGCTGCTGGACGGCGGCGTGCGGCGTGGCACGGACGCGGTCATGGCACTGGCGCTCGGGGCAACAGCCGTCGGGATCGGGCGACCGATCATCTGGGGTTTGGCCGTGGACGGCGAGGCGGGCGTCGGCAATGTATTGGACCTGCTCACCGTCGAGCTCGACCTGGCCATGGCCCTGTCGGGCGCGGCGAGCGTGGCCGACCTGACGCCGGAGCTGCTCGCTTAGATGGGCACCAACCAGCGTGACGGTGAGTTCCTGGCGCATGCGATCGAGCAGGCTCGCATCGGCCGCGCGGAGGGCGGTGTGCCGATCGGTGCCGCGCTGGTGGTCGATGGCGAGGTGGTGGGGCTCGGTCACAACCGCCGGGTGCAGCAGGGCAGTGCCATCCGGCACGGCGAGACCGATGCGCTCGAGCAAGCCGGGCGCCTGCCGGCATCGGTCTACCGTCGAGCGACGATGTACACCACCCTCTCGCCGTGCGACATGTGCACCGGCGCCATCCTGCTGTACGGCATCCCGCGCGTGGTGATGGGTGAGAACCGCACCTTCGTGGGCGGCGAGGACTACCTGCGCTCGCGAGGCGTCGAGGTGGTCAACCTCGACTCAGCGGAGTGCCTGCAGCTGATGAACGAGTTCATCGCCGAGCATCCCGAGGTCTGGACCGAGGATATCGGCGAGTAATTAGCCCTCCGCCATGGGGACGCGCACGCCGCGCTCGCGGGCGACCTCCAGGGCGCGCTCGTATCCAGCGTCCGCATGGCGGATGACGCCCATCCCCGGGTCGGTGGTCAGCACGCGCTCCAGGCGAGCCGCCGCTTCATCGGTCCCGTCGGCAACCACCACCATCCCGGCATGCAGGCTGTACCCGATCCCCACGCCACCGCCGTGGTGGACGCTGACCCACGTGGCGCCGGCGGCGGTGTTGACGAGCGCATTCAGGATCGGCCAGTCGGCGATCGCGTCCGACCCGTCCTTCATCCCCTCGGTCTCGCGGTACGGCGACGCGACCGAGCCGGCGTCCAGGTGGTCCCGCCCGATCACGATCGGCGCCGCCAGCTCGCCCGATCGCACCATCTCGTTGATCTTCAGCCCGGCCTTCGCCCGCTCGCCGTAGCCGAGCCAGCAGATGCGCGCCGGCAGCCCCTGGAACGGCACCTTCTCCTCGGCCAGGCGCAGCCATCGGTGCAGTGATGCGTCCTCCGGGAAGAGGGCGGCCAGGGCCGCATCGGTCTTCAGGATGTCGTTCGGGTCGCCCGACAGGGCCGCCCAGCGGAACGGCCCTTTCCCCTCGCAGAAGAGCGGCCGGATGAAGGCCGGCACGAAGCCGGGGAAGTCGAAGGCGTCGGTCACGCCAGCCTCGCGGGCAAAGTTCCGGATGTTGTTGCCGTAGTCGAAGACGACCGAGCCGGACCGATGGAAGGCGAGCATCGCCCGCACGTGCTCGGCGATGGATGCCATGGAGCGGCGGGTGTACGCCGCGGGGTCGCGCTCGCGGAGCGCGAGCGCCTCTGCCAGGCCGATGCCTCCCGGCACGTACCCACCCAGCGGGTCGTGGGCGCTGGTCTGGTCGGTGACGATGTCGGGGTGCCAGCCACGGCGCACGAGCTCGGGTTCCACGTCGGCGGCGTTGCGAATGAGGGCAACGGAGCGAGCCTCGCCGGATGCGCGCCAGGCGTCGACCCGGCGGACCGCCTCGTCCACGTCGATCGTCAGCTCGTCGACGTAGCCGGCCTGGTGCCTCCGCTCCGCGCGGGCGGGGTCGACCTCTATGGCCAGCACGGCGCCGTCGTTCATGGTGACGGCCAGCGGCTGCGCGCCGCCCATCCCGCCGAGCCCCGCGGTCAGCGTGGCCGTCCCCTTGAGGGAGCCGTTGAAGTGCTGGCGGGCGCACTCGGCGAAGGTCTCGTAGGTGCCCTGGATGATCCCCTGCGTGGCGATGTAGATCCACGACCCGGCCGTCATCTGGCCGTACATAGTCAGGCCGGCCCGCTCCAGCTCGCGGAACTGCTCCCAGGTGGCCCAGTGCGGGACGAGCATGGCATTGACGATCAGGACCCGCGGTGCCTCGGTGGTGGTGCGGAAGACTCCAACCGGCTTGCCGCTCTGGACCAGCAGGGTCTCGTCGTTCTCGAGGCGCCGCAGCTCACGGACGATGGCGTCGAACGCCTCCCAGCTGCGCGCCGCCCGCCCGGTGCCGCCATAGACGATCAGGTGGTCGGGGTCCTCGGCGACGTCGGGGTCGAGGTTGTTCATCAGCATCCGCAGCGCCGCCTCCTGGCCCCAGCCCTTGCAGGAGAGCTCCGTACCCCGCGGCGCGTGGACGGGCCGCGGGCCCGAGGTCGGCTTGGCGGTCGCAGTCATGGACCGATGATAGGCCCGCGCGATACCCTCACCGCATGGACCGCCCGATGTGGACCTGCCCGGACTGCGGCCGCGAGTTCCATATCCCCAACGGCTGGCACTCCTGCACGAGCGGCCGCGCCGTCGACGATCACCTGGCCGGAAAGCCACCGGAGGTCATCGACGCCTATCACAAGTTCGAGGCGATGGTCCGCGAGATCGGGCCGATCAAGGTCGAGCCGCTCAAGAGCCGCATCGGCTTCAAGGCTCGCTCGACGTTCGCCGGGGCGAGCTTCACCCAGTCGACCCTGCGCGCAATCTTCGTCCTCGCCCGACGCCTCGACGACGCGCGCCTGCACGTCGATTCATACGGGGGCCGGCATGTCCACATCCTGGAGGTGGCTGATCCCGAGCAGCTGCCCGACGACCTGCGCATCTGGCTGACCGAGGCCTACGAGCTCGGCAGTGCTGGTGCCGGCAGGCGAGGAAGCGCCTAGCTGACCTTCGTCAGCAGGAATGCGGCTGCGAAGCCGAAGACGGTGGCCAGCCCGGTCAGGTCACCACCGTCGGCGTAGGCCTCCGGAATCATGGTGTCAGCCAACATGGTCAGGATCGCGCCGGCAGCGAACGCCTGGAGGAGTGGAACCGCGTCGTCACCCATTCCGCTGACCAGCCCGTAGCCAAGGGCTGCTGCCAGGCCGGAGACAAGCGCCACGCCCACCCACAGGCCGATGATCCACGTCGGCTCATGTCCCTCTCGCTTCAGATCTCTCGCCGCCGATAGTCCTTCGGGAACGTTCGACAAGAAGACGGCCGCCAGGAATGGAAAGCCCACCCCGGTCCCGGCGAGCAGCGTCGAACCGAGCACAACGGATTCCGGGATGCCGTCGAGCAGGGCGCCGAGCACGATCGCCGGCCCGTTTCCTTCCGCCGGCGTCATCCGCGACCCACGCCGCGCGGCACCTCTGCGCTGGAGCAGCTGGTTGCCGGCGAAGAAGACCAGCGCACCGGCGGCCAGCCCGGCAGCGACCGGCACCGTGCCGCCGTGCGCAAAGGCATCCTCGGTCAAGTCGAAGGCCAGGGCGCTGATCAGAGCGCCGGTCCCGAACGCCATCGCCAGCGCCACCGCCTTGCGCGGCACGCGGCCTGCCAGGCCGATCAGCGCACCGACTACCAGCGCCGATGCCGCAGCCAGTCCCCAGAGTCCTGCCTCGAGCATCGGTCAGTCGTCGCCGAAGGGGTTGGGGCGGGAGGGCTTCTGCGGGAGGCGGAAGAGATCCTCCTCGCTCCGCCCCTTGGGGAGCGGCAGCGGCCACTCCTCGCCCTCGTCCGGCGCGCGGGTGTGGGAGAGGAGATCGCCCCATCCGACGTCGGCGGAAGCCCCTTCGAGCTCCCGCCGATAGGCTGGATACCGTTCGTCTCCCGCGGCGCGGCCAAAGCCAGCGGCCTCGTACACGGAAGCGGGTCCCGGTGAGAGGGACCAGTGGTCGGGCACGCCTTCGGGGTACCCCTCCACCGCGATGATCCCGCGCCGGTCCAGCTCGTCGCAGACGGCGGAGAGCAGCGCGGCCGCCACCGCCTCGCGGTCCGGCGTGTCGGCTGGGACCTGGAGGCACGTCACCACCCATGGGGCCGGCGAGTCGGGGAGCGACGGGTAGCGCTCGCGGATGGCCTGGGCACGCGGGTAGGCGGAGATCGGTCCGAATTGGGCCCAGCCGATGGCGACACGGTCGCCAGAGGCATCGGTGCGCCAGGCGAGCATGCCGTAGGCGCCTGCCAGCCGAGCCCCGGCCATCAGGCGGTTCAGCTTCAGATCGGCCGCGGCCTCCGAGTCCAAGGCTTCGCGGTGCCCATCCAGCCGCTCCCAGTAGTCGCAGGTCTGGCAGCGAGCACCCGGCTCGGCAGGTGCCGGGATCGAGTCAAACGACTCCGCGTCGATGAGGGTGAAGGCCAGGCCTGCGACGGCCATCGGTCAGGCGCCGTCCGCAGCCATCAGCAGGGCGCCGGAATGCACGAGCTCCACGGCGGCGGCAATGTCCGGTGCGGGCGACCGATCCTCCCCCAGGTGCGGAACGCGGTCGCGCACGCGCGTGTGGGCGCGCGCGAGGCTGATGCCCGGGCGCATCGGTGCCCGGAAGTCCAATCCCTGGGCGGCGCACAACGCCTCGATGGCCAGGACCGTCTCAGCCTTCTCGAGCACGGCCCGCAGGTGGAGCGCCCCGGTGGCTCCCATGCTGACGTGGTCCTCCTGGTTGGCACTGGTCGGGATGGTGTCGACCGATGCCGGATGGCTGAGCGTCTGCATCTCGTTCACGAGTGCGGCGGCGGTGTACTGCACGATCATCAGTCCGCTGCGCAGTCCCGGCGCCTCGGACAGGAACGGCGGCAGCCCGGAGAGGTGCGAGTCCACCAGTCGCGCGGTGCGTCGCTCGGAGATGGACGCCAGCTCGGCCAGGGCGATCTTGGCGTAGTCGATCGCCAGTGCCATCGGCTCGCCATGGAAGTTGCCGCCGGAGACGACGCGGCCGTCGGCGAAGACGAGCGGGTTGTCGGTGGCCGCATTCATCTCGACCGCCAGCACGCGGCCCAGCTGGTCGAGCGCGTCGCGCACCGCCCCATGGACCTGCGGCATGCAGCGAATCGAGTAGGCGTCCTGGAGCCGATGCGGACTCTCCGCATGGGACGCACCGATCTGGCTGCCACCCAGCAGGGTGCGGAGGTGGGCCGCGGCCGCGACCTGGCCGGGATGCGGCCGGGCACCGATCAGCTCCTCATCGAAGGCGGCGGCGGTGCCCTCCATCGCTTCCAGGCTCATGGCGCCGATGACGTCGGCCGAGGCCGCCAGCCGTTGCCCGTCATGCAGCACGAGCGCCGCGATGGCACTCATCAGCTGCGTCCCGTTCAGGAGGGCGAGCCCCTCCTTGGCGCCCAGCTCGATCGGGACCAGGCCGGCAGCGCCGAGCGCCTCAGCGCCGGACATCGGTCCTGCAGGTGTGTCGGCCATTCCTTCGCCGATCAACACCGCGGCGAGGTGCGCGAGGGGAGCCAGGTCGCCGCTGGCCCCCACGCTGCCGCGCGACGGGATGATCGGGTGCACAGCCTCGTTGAGCATCCCGCACAGCAGCTCCGCCAGCTGTGGCCGCACGCCGGAGAGGCCAATCGCCAGGGCATTGGCACGCAGCAGGAGCATCGCCCGCACCACCTCGGCGGGGAGCGGCTCGCCGACGCCGGCGGTGTGCGACAGGACCAGGTTGCGCTGCAGCTCGGCGACCTGCTCCGGCTCGATCCGCACGTTGGCCAGGTCACCGAATCCGGTGGTCACGCCGTAGACCGTCTGGCCCTCGGCAACCAGCCGCTCGATCACCGCCCGCGACGCTGCCATCCGCTGGGAGGCATCCGGCGCGAGTGTGACTGACCGCCCTGCGCGCGCCACGTCGGCGACGTCCGAAACGGTCAGGTCTCGACCGGTGACGAGCAGCGGGGAGGTCGGCGCAGGAAGCGTGGCGCGGCTCCTTTCGGCGGTGGCCCGGCATCGGATCTGACCTCCGGGAGGGCCGGGGGCCGTCCCTATACTACGCAGCGTGCGACGAGTCCCGGACCCCCCGACCCGTCCCGAAGCGGCCGCGGACGCAGCCGATCCGGGCGGGAGCGCGGTCCCGAGCCCGGCCTTCGCCTTCCTGCTGGCGCTGATCGCGCTCCCCAGCCTCTTCTGGCTGGTCACCTTCAAGCGCACCACCGACCACACCATCCCCGAGGAGTGGCTGATGGGCAACGTGGTGCCCCCGATCCAGGACTGGGTCGCGCAGCACGCCCAGGCACTCGACTCGCTCCTGATCGGGATCAGCGGCCTCGGCTCCGGCTGGTTCGTGGCGCTCGGGTTCGGCGTTGCGGGCATTGTGGTCCTGGCACGGCGGCGGATCGACCTGGCCCTGCTGCTGGCGGCCGGGACGCTCGCCTTCCCGATCGAGTGGGCGCTGAAGTACTTCACCGCCATCCCGGAGATGAGCCTGGCGCAGCTCGGGACCGCCCTCTTCAACGTCCGCGGCGTCGGCCTCGACGACCTCGCCGACTTCCCGGCTGGGCACGCCCTGCGCGCGACTGTCTTCTACGGCCTGCTCGCCTTCTGCGTGGCGCACCTGGCGACCGACCGACGGCGCGGCATGATCGCGTATGGAGTCGCGGTTGGACTGATCGCGGCGATCAGCCTGATCCGCCTCTACCTCGGCGCCCACTACCCGATCGACCTGCTCGGCGGCTGGATGGCCGGCGGCGCACTGCTGGCGGTCCTGGTGGCGGTCTACTCCCTGGCGGTCGACGGACGGGTTCGCGCCTGACCGATGCTGGACTTCATCGATCGGACCGTCATCCCCTTCTTCCTGGGCCTGTACGACGCGATCGGCTACCTGGGGGTGGCCATCGCCATCGGCCTGGAGACCTTCGTCCCGATCATCCCCTCGGAGGTGATCGTGCCGATGGCCGGCTGGAAGGTGAGCCAATCGGCGGCCGATCCCTCCGTGCTGGAGCCGCTTACGAACGCGCCCTGGAGCTTTGTGGCGGTGCTGATCATCGCCACAGTGGGGGCGGTGCTCGGGTCGCTGGCCGGGTACCTGATCGGTGCCTGGGGCGGTCGACCCTTGCTGGATCGATGGGGGCGATACGTCCACATCAAGCCCGATGATCTCGACCGCGCCGATGCCTGGTTCGCCCGCTATGGCGATCGCGCCGTCTTCTTCGCCCGGCTGGTACCGCTGCTGCGGGCGTTGATCAACTACCCGGCCGGCGTGGCCCGCATGCCGGTCGGCCGTTTCCTGTTCTTCAGTGCGCTCGGCTCCCTGCCATGGAATGCGGGACTTCTCCTTGGTGGCTACCTGCTCGGGGAGAACTACAAGCGCCTGTACGAGGCGGTTCGCCCGTTCGAATACCTCATCTACGCCGTCGTCCTGGTGGGCGGGGCCTACGTCATCTACCGATGGCTTCGCGGGCGAGGCGGCTCAAGGGACGCAGCGGCGGCTTAGCGTGGGCAGGGATCTCACCTCCAACGAGCGCGACCTTTTGGGTTGGCTGCTCGATGATCCGAGAATCCCCGACGCCGACGCCCTCCAGGCGCAGATTCCGTTCACGCAAGTCGTCGAGGGGATGCCGGCAATGCCCACCTATCTTCACTTGGCAGTTTCTGGCGCGCCACCGGCAACGTGCAAAGATGGCCCGCTCCCGGGTGACGCTGTCGCCATGTCGCCCTCTGGCGAGCCGACCGGGTTCCTCATTCTGTGGGTCAAGGACGGGTACCTCGAGTCGGTCGAGCACGCTTGGATGACTGATGAGATGCCTCAGGAATTTCCCTCCCGCGAACAGCTAAGCGACCACTGACTCCTGACGAGGATCACGGGAAGCCGTGTGGTCCTGATGCTTCCCCGAAGCTCGAGTTTGGTTGACCAGCCCACCGGCCTATGTCACGCTGGCCGCAACTGAACGATTCATCGCCTTCGGGGCGGGGTGAAAGTCCCCACCGGCGGTCGGCTCGCTGAGGCGAGCCAGCCCGCGAACCCCATCGGGCCTGGACGCCGAGGAGCGGCGGAAGGGGCGAACCTGGCGGGGCCGACCTGATCCGGCGAGCGCGACGCTCGACGGCAGACAGGGCCGACGGTCACAGTCCGGATGGGAGAAGGCGACCGCGAGGCGTTCTCCGACGCATCGACAGACCGATGGCGCGCGCCTGCGCGCCTGAGAGAGTCGAGCTGGAGAGTTCCGCGGTTGATGCCCCGAGCGATGCCAAACAGGCGCGATCGGGAGCGAGTGATGATCACCGAGGCGGCGACGAAGTCGGGCGGGGCATCGATGCCCGCCGGCCTGTCCTTGCGACTCGCGGATGTCACCGTCCAGTTCCCGGCGGCGGGAGCTAATGTCGAAGCGCTCCGTGGGCTGACCCTCGAAATCGCGGCCGGCAGCCTGACCGTGATCATCGGTCCGAATGGGTCTGGCAAGAGCACGCTGTTGCGGCTCATCGCTGGGCTCCTCCAGCCAGCCAGTGGCCGAGTCCTGGTCGGCGAGAGTGCCGCCAATACGCCCCGAGCGGGCGATGGGCGGGTCGGGCTGGCCTTTCAGCAGCCGCGCCTCGTGCCGTGGCTCTCGACCCTCGACAACGTGGCGCTCCCGCTCACCCTGGCCGGGACGCCGGCTGTCGAGGCCAGGCAGCGGGCGGTCGAGGTACTCGAACGAGTGGGATTGGGAGAGGCCACGGATCTGCGCCCGGCACAGCTTTCAGGGGGAATGGCCCAGCGGGCGGGTCTGGCGCGCGCCCTCATCACCGATCCGCCGATCCTCTTGCTGGACGAGCCATTCAGTGCGCTCGACGCTCTCACCCGCGAGGCCTTCGACGGGGAGCTGCAGCGCCTCTGGATGGATCGGCCGCGGACCGTCGTCCTTGTCACGCATTCGGTGAGCGAGGCGATCCGGATGGCGGATCGGATCGTGGTGATGACCGCCCGGCCCGGCAGCGTGGCGCGCATCATCTCGGTCGACCTGCCACGTCCGAGGCCTGCAACCGTGGCCGGCGACCCCGCCGCGATGAGCATCGATGCAGCCACGCGCGCGGCGCTGGCCGAGGTGCATCCGCCCGAGCTGACTCCGTGGGTCGACCGATGAGGCGTCTCGCCACCACCCTCATATCCATGGCTGCCTTCCTCGCCGCCTGGAAGCTGCTCACCGTGGTGACCGGCACGCCCGACTACATCCTGCCGGCCCCCGAGGTGGTCGCGGAACGGGCGCTGCGCGCCATCGGCTCCGGGCTGCTCTGGGAGCACACCGCGGTCACGCTCTCCGAGATCCTGCTCGGCCTGGCGGTGGGTGCGATCTCAGCCATCGTCGTCGGCACTGCGCTGGGAAAGAGCGTGGTCGTCGAGCGGGTCCTGTCGCCGTACATCGTGGCGGCGCAATCGGTGCCGATCCTGGCCCTCGCCCCGCTGCTCGACATCTGGTTTGGCGGCGGGCTGCTGGCTCGCGTCCTGGTCTGCGCCCTGATCGTCTTCTTCCCGATCGCCATCGCCACCATGGTCGGCATCCGCTCGGCTGACCCGCTGCTGCGCGAGATGTTCCGCTCCCTTGGCGCCACGCCCGGTCAGCTGACGACTCGCCTCGAGATCCCATCGGCCCTGCCGGTCATCTTCGGCGGCCTGCGGGTGGGGGTCACGTTGGCGGTGATCGGCGCCGTCGTCGCCGAATGGGCCGGGGCCAGCAGCGGCCTCGGCGTCCTGATCAACATCGCCGACCAGGGGCTCTTCGACACGCCCCTGATGTTCGTCGCCCTCGCCACGCTGGCGGTCATCGGTATCGGCCTGCACGGGCTGGTCGTGTCGATCGAGCGCCGCGTTGTCATGACCACCTAGAAAGGAAGACCGATGCCCTCGCGCCGCCTCGCCATCCCGCTGATCGCCATGCTCCTGGTCGCGTGTGCCAGCCCGTCGCCGTCCCCATCGGCCGCGCTCCGACCGGTCACCCTGCTGCTCGGCTTCCGGCCGGATGTGCAATTCGCGCCCTTCTACCTGGCGCAGCAGGCCGGCTACTTCGCAGAGGCCGGGCTGGATGTGACGATCAAGCACAGCACGGATGTCCTGGTGTTGGTAGCAGACGGGCGGGCTGAGTTCGGGGTGGCCGATGCGACCGATGTGATGATCGCGCGCACGTCGGGCATTCCGGTGAAGTACATCTCGACCCTGTACGACCGTTTCCCGGTGGCGCTCATCGGCCCCACGGGGACGGTCCCATCGGATCCTGCCGAACTGGCTGGCATGCGGATCGGGACACCCGGGGAGTTTGGCTCGTCCTGGCACGCGCTGCTGGCGCTCCTCGAGGCGGGCGGCCTGACCCCCAACGACGTCACCATCCGCACCTATCCGCAGTTCAACCAGGTCGAGGGGCTGCTCAATGGCGACGTCGACTTGATCACCGGCTTTCGCAACAACGAGCCACTCAGGCTCGCTGCGCAAGGGTTGGAGGTCGAGTTGCTGACGGTCGACGAGATCGCGCCGCTCCCGGGTCCGGGCGTGATCGTCGGGGACGACTTGCTCTCCTCCGACGCTTCGCTCGCGATCGCATTCGCCAGCGCAACCCTGCGGGCACAACAGGCCATCGCGGAGGACCCCCAGCTCGGGCTGGATGCGGCGGTGGCGGCGGTGCCCGCCATCGGCGAGGATCGCGAGACCGCCCTGGCCGTGTTGGAGGCGACCGTCGATCTCTGGGGCGGTGGGTCGGGCCCGCTGACGGGCCTCATCAACACATCGGTCTGGGTCAGCGGTTACGAGACAATGCGGAGCCTCGGCTTCATCGATGGCTCGATACCGCTCGGGGAGATGCTCACCGACGTGCTCTCCACGGATGTCTGAGCGTTAGCGTTCGGTCCGGATCGGCACCGAGCTGAGGTCGGGCAGGGCGTATCGGTCCAGCGCGGGCTCGTCGTCTGACTCCGCGCGCTCGGCGGCATCGACCGTCTGCTGCAGCAGGATCATGGTCGTCACCGGCCCCACGCCCCCCGGAACCGGGGTGATGGCGGTCACCACCGGGCGGACGGTCGCGAACTCGACGTCGCCCACGATCCCCTCCGGCGTGGTGTTGATGCCGCAGTCGATCACGATCGCCGAGCGGTTGACCATCTCGGCGCGGACGAGGTTCGGCACCCCGGCGGCGACCACCAGGATCTCGGCGCGCCGCGTTTCGCGGGCGAGATTGCGGGTGCGCCGATGGCAGATGACCACCGTCGCGTCGGCAGCCAGCAGCAGGGCAGCAGCCGGACGACCGACCACCGCGGAGCGACCAATGACGACCGCTCGCTTCCCGGCGATGGGCACCTCGTAGCTGCGCAGGATGGCCATCACCGCGAGGGCGGTTGCGGGCACGAAGGTCCGCTCGCCGCGGGCGATCCGCCCGGCGTTCAGCGGGGTGGCGCCGTCCACGTCCTTGGCCGGGTCGATCAGCTCGACCACGGCGTTCGAATCGAGGTGGGCGGGGATCGGCTGCGCCACCACGATGCCGGCGATGCTCGGGTCGCGGTTGAGGGCGCCGATGCGAGCCGCCAGGTCGGAGAGGGTCACGCCCTCCGGTGGCGCTACCTCGAATGCATCGACCCCCACGCTGCGCGCCGCGCGCCAGACGCTGGCCGCGTAGACGGCCGACGGGCCGCGGGCGTCGAGGCGAACGATCGCGAGGCGCGGCGTGGCTCCGGTTCGTTCGTGCAGGTCGGCGATGCGGTCCGACAGATCGCGCCACAGGCGCGACGCCACGGTCCGGCCGTCCAGGATCTTGGCGCTCACGCGGCCACCATCCGTGCGTTGACCGCTGCCATCGCTCCGTCCGCGCGCTCTGCGGCGAGTCCCTCGAGGCGCGCAATCTCCCCCGGCGCGGAGTGGCGCAGCGGATGGTCGTCAGGCAGGTACGGCAGGTTGATCTGCACGTTCAGCAGCGCGCCACGGAAGGCGGCAACGGCGAGCTGGGCCGCGACGCCTGCGTCGCTGACCGCGTTCCGGTTGCCGATCGACGCGATCCGTTCCGCCAGGTCGAGCACCTCGGCGGCGACGGTTGCGGTCTGGAGTGGCACCCGGGCCGCTTCGACCATTGCGAATGACAACGCTGCGGTCCGAATTTCGCGGTCGGCCTCGGAGTCCTTGGGGAGGCGGCGCGCGTTGACGACCGCCTGGTACGCGGCCGCATCCTGCTCGGCCAGCTCGAGGAGCTCGGTGCAGCGCTGCTGCCCGGCGGTCAGCAGCTCGCGAGCGGCAACCTCGTGCTCAACCGACTCCGGTCGACCGATGGACAGCTCGGCCACCATGGCGACCAGGGCGGCACCCAACGCACCGGCAAGCGCCGACGCGCTGCCGCCACCGGGGATCGGCTCGCGGCTCGCCAGGCGCTCGGTGAGGTCGCGGACGGTGAGATCGGTGAGTCGGGTGGTATCGCCCATCGGCGAAGTGCCTCGTGCGCAGTGCGGGAGGGGGCCCCGCATGGGAATGCCGTGGCCCGGATTGTACGGGCTAGACTCCGAAAGCCATGAAGGAGACCGGCTGGCGCATCGCCCTGATCACCACCGTGCCGCCGGTGGCCCACGCCATGGTCCCCTTCCTCCAGCAGCTCGGCCACGACCCGGTGGCGGTCATCAGCGCGCGTCGCCGGCAGCCGGCTCCCGCGGGACGCCAGCCGATGGGGGACGAGACTGCCCCGGCGGGCGTCGACGTGCTGCTGGCGCGCGACAAATGGTCCGTGGAGCCGCTGCTGCGCGCAACCCGCCCGGACCTGGCGCTGTGCTGGGGCTTTCCGTGGCGCATCCCGCAGTCAGCGCTCGAGGTCCCGCCGCTCGGCTCGGTCAACTGCCATCCGGCGATGCTCCCGCGTCATCGTGGGCCGATCCCGATGGCCTGGGCCTTCCGCGATGGCGACGGCCAGTTCGGGGTGACCTGGCATCGGATGGACGCCGACCTCGACACCGGGGCGATCCTGGCGCAGGCGCCGGTGCCGATGCTCGACGACGACCACGGCATCGACGTCGTTGGCCCACGCATGGGCGCGATCGCGCTCGGCCTGCTGCCCGAGGTCTTCCGGCGCCTCGCGGCCGGCGACCCCGGCGACCCGCAGTCGACCGAGGGGATCACCTGGGCCGGGCACTTCGGCGAGGACTACGCCACCGTCGATTGGAGCCAGCCGGCTCGCCGTATCCACGACCAGGTGCGGGCCTGGGCCTTCACCTTCGACCTGTCCCCGGTGGCCGGCCCGATTGCCGAGCTCGACGGCCGCCGCGTTCGCCTGGTCCACACCAGCCTCACCGACCCGGGCGGCGACGCCATTCGGGTCGTGGCCGGCGACGGGCAGCCGCTCTGGGTCGTGGAGTCAGCGCCTGTCGACTGAGTCTCAGGCTGCCTCGTCGAGCGCGTCGACGAACCAGCGGCGCCGGCGCTCGTCGTAGACGAGTGAGGCCTGGCCCGCGTCCGTCTCCACGATGTAGGTGATACGGGGCCCGCGATCGGCGGGGTAGGCGGCTGTCTCGTCACGCACGGCGTCGAGCTCGGTGACGATCAGCTGGCGGCCGCCGACGCGGACCGCGGCGGGTCGCCCGCGCGCACGATCCCAGCGGACATGCGCGGTGGTCGGCGTGATCTTGGTGAGTGCCATCTCTCTTCTTCTGCTCCTTCACGCCGCCTCCTCGGGCACCGAACAGGCGTTCTATGTGAGTGGAGCATATGAACATCTGTTCGATATGTCAAGACCCTCATCGCTCGTCGTCGGTTGGTGCCTCGGGTCGCTCCCCGAAGTCGAAGCGGCGCTTGTCGCGGTGCCCGATCAGCCGCGCCCGGGTGATCGCCTTGTCGCCGAAGCGCTCGCGCACCGCGTCGATCGACCTGGTGATCCGATCGGTCTTGTCAGGGGCGTCGAACAGGGTCAGCTGCTGGGCATCGGTCAGGTTGATGGCGGTCAGGCCGATCAGCCGCACGGCGCGATCGCGGACCAGCGTCTTGCGCAGCAGGGCGACGCCGGCGGCGTAGATCGGCTCCGACTCGCGGGTCTGGCGCGGGACGCCCATCTGCCGTGTCAGCGTCTCGAAGCCCTCGTAGCGCAGCTTGAGCTGCACCGCTCCGGCCGCCATGTGGTGGTTGCGCAGCCGGCTGGCCACCGACTCCGCCAGGTCGAGCAGGGTCGCCTCGAGGCGTGCCCGATCGAACACGTCGCGGTCGAACGTCAGCTCGTGACCGATCGACTTCGGTGCCTGGCTGGTGACCACCGGTGACGGATCGATCCCGCGCGCTCGTGCCGCGAGGTCGAGGCCGTGGGTGCCGAACCGACGGCGCAAGGTTCCCTCGGGCAGCCCCGCCAGCTGGCCGATGGTCGTGACGCCATAGTCGGCCAGCGCCTGCCGCGACTGCGGGCCGACGCCCCACAGCCGGCTGACCGGCAGCGGGGCCAGGAATTCCGCTTCGCCTCCGCGCGGGACGATGACCAGGGCATCGGGCTTGCGCAGGTCCGACGCCACCTTGGCGCACAGCTTGTTAGTCGCCACGCCGACGCTCACCACCAGTCCGGCCTCGTCCAGCACCCGCTCCTTGATGCGCCGCCCAATCGTCTCGCCGTCGCCGAAGACGGCCAGGCTGCCGGTGACGTCGAGGAACGCCTCGTCGAGGCTGATCGGTTCGACCATCGGCGTGAATGAGGCGAAGATGCGCATCACCTGGATCGACAGCTCCCGATAGCGGTCCGGCCGGCCGGGGAGGAAGACGCCGGTGGGGCACAGGCTGGCGGCGGTGCGCAGCGGCATTGCCGAGTGGACGCCGAATTTGCGGGCCTCGTACGAGGCCGCCATCACTACGCCACGCGTTCCGCGGTCACCACCGACGATGACCGGCGTGCCGCGCAGTGATGGGTCGTCGAGCACCTCGACGCTGGCGTAGAACGCGTCCAGGTCGGCGTGCAGGATGGTGCGCATCGTTACGCCACCAGCGTACTGGCCGCCGGCGGGCGGCCATCGGTCAATGGGTGTGGCTCAGCTCAGCTTGCGGATGACCCCGACCACCTTGCCCTGGATCTGGACGTCGGACGCGTAGATCGGCTCCATCTCGGCGTTCGCGGGCTGGAGTCGGATGCGGTCCTTCTCGCGATAGAAGCGCTTCAGCGTCACGCCGTTGTCCTCGAGCAGCGCGACCACGATGTCGCCGTCGGTCGCGGTGGCCTGGGGTTGGACGACGACGTAGTCGCCATCGTCGATCAGCGCGTCGATCATGCTCTTGCCCCGCACCCGCAGGACATACGAGTCGTCGCGGGCCTGGATCGTGCGCGGAACGTCGAGCGTCTCGGCTCCCTCGGCATACGCCTCGATCGGCTGGCCGGCGGCGATCTCGCCCACGACCGGCAGGGCCAGGTAGTCTCGCTCGATCGGCATCCGGAATGGCGTCACCCGGCTCCGTTCGGCCGGCACCGGCCGCCGCGCCGGGAGTCCCAGCTCGGCCTCGCCCCGGACCGTGAGGCGCACAGCGCGCGACGAATGGGAGCCGCGCTCGAGCAGCCCGTCGCGCTCGAGGGCGGTCAGGTGGTGGTGCACCGCGGACGGGGACGCGAGGCCGACAGCCTCGGCAATCTCGCGGACGCTGGGCGGATAGCCTCGCTCCGCCACGGTGCGGGCGATGCAGTCCAGGATCTTCCTGCGACGCTCGGCGTCATGCCTGGTCAACGGGCGGCTCCTTTGCGGTGCAGGGACATCGCGAGCACCGTAGCAGAACAGACGTTCTAATGTCAACCATGGGACCGGTGGCCTGTTATCATCGGCCCCCACCCCGATTGGAACCCGGAGGCTCCCCGTGAACATCTCCGGCCGATGGCGCACCGTGCGCATGGCACGCCTGATCTGGAAGCTCCCGATGTACGCGCGCGTCATCTGGGGCATCGTCCGCGACCCGCGCACGCCCGTGCACCTGAAGGCGTTGCTTGGCGCGGCGCTCGTCTACCTGGTCGTGCCGTTCGACCTGATCCCCGACGCGATCCCGATCCTGGGCCAGGCGGATGACCTGACCGTCCTGATGCTGGTCCTGGACCTGTTCATCGCCAATGCGCCGGCTGAGGTCCGCAAGGACCACTTGGAGCGGGCCAAGAATGGCACCGCCGATCTCGACCGCGACCTCGCCCGGCTCCGCTCGCTGATGGGCGATCGCTACGACCAGATCCGCGACAGCCTGCCTGAGCTGCTGGAGCGCTATGGCGACCTGCGCGACCCACGCGCGGTGAAGAAGCTGCTGGCAAAGCTGCGCACCACACGAACCGGCGACTCACGAGTGGCCGATGCGGCATCCACCGACACGACCGACGCGCTCGACGACAACTTGGAGCTGCAGGTCGCCGGCGGGCGCGGCGATGCGCAGCTCAACTAGCCAACGGAAAGGGACCGGCTGACAGCATGAAGGTGATCCTCAAGCGGGACGTGAAGGGCCTCGGCCACGCCGGCGACGTCAAGGACGTGAAGAACGGCTATGCGCGCAACCTTCTGCTGCCGAGCGGTGCGGCGGCGATCGCCGATGCCGGGGCGCTCGCCAATTGGGAGCGCCACCGCGGCGAGCGCGAGGCGCGCGAGCTGGGCCTGCGCACCGATGCCGAAGCCCAGGCTGAGCGACTGCGAGAGCTGAAGCTCGAGGTGGCCGTCAAGGCGGGCGAGAAGAATCGGCTCTTCGGCTCGGTCACCAACCGCGAGATCGCCGAGCTGATCGCGAAGGAGGGGATCGAGGTCGACCGCCACGCGATTCACCTGCGTGAGCCGATCAAGACCCTCGGCGAATTCAAGGCCGACATCCGCCTGTTGCCGGGCGTGGACGCCGAGCTCACCATCAACGTGGTAGCCCTCCCGGCCTGACCGATGGACGCAGTCGACGCGGCGCGACGCTGGGCCGACACCTGGCTGAGCGGCTGGATGGCCAGGGACGTCGAGGCCGTCGCCGCGCTCTACCACCCCGACCCGTGCCGTACGCAGGTGAGCCCTTTCGCGAGCCGTTGCGTGGCATCGGCGAGGTCCGCGGCTACTTCGTGCGCACCTTCGGCGAGGAGGACGGGGTCCGCGCCTGGTTCGCCGAGCCGGTGGTGGAAGGCCAGCGGGCGTCGATCGAATGGTGGGCCACACTCCTCGAGGATGGCGCCGAGACCAGCCTGGTCGGGACCTCGACCATTCGGTTTGACGCCGACGGACTCGTCGTCGAGCAGCGCGACACGTGGAACCAGGCCAGTGAGCACGTGACCCCGCCCGAGAACTGGGGCCGCTAGACCCCGACCCGCGCCACGGACCAGGCCGTCCGCGACGTCCAACCTGTCATATCGGGCTGGTCGACTGCACGCATGCAGCGGCCACGGCAGCGGTGCCAGCCCGGTTGCGTCGGGCGCGTCCACAGGATCGGGCTAGTTATCCCCGACCAATCCCGCCGCCTGTGGGAAAGTGCCTCGACGCGCGTTGGTAACCGGCCCGCTGCGCGACGCGACGACCGTAGTCTGGCGATGCCCCCATGAGCATCGACAAACTCGCGCCCCAGGCCGTCGAAGCCGAGCAGAGCGTCCTGGGCTCGATCCTGATCGACCCTGAGGCGATCCTCAAGGTTGCCGAGTTCCTGCATCCGGCCGACTTCTACCGGCAGCAGCACGCCGATATCTACGAGGCGATGCTGGGCCTGCACGGCCAGCGCGAGCCGATCGACCTGGTGACGCTCGGGGACGAGCTGGGGCGCCGGGACCGACTCGAGCCGATCGGCGGACCGGCCTACCTGGCGAGCCTCATGAACGCGGTGCCGACCGCGGTCCATGTCGAGCACTACGGCCGCATCGTCGAACGCAAGGCGGTGCTGCGCAATTTGATCGGCGCAGCCGGCAAGATCGCGGCGGTCGGGTACGAGGAGGCGAATGACGCCGAGGCGGCGATCGACCGCGCCGAGGGGATCCTGTTCGAGATCAGCCAGCGCCGAACGGTGGGCGGCTTCGAGTCGCTGGCCACCCTCCTCGGCCAGGCCTACGACCGGCTCGAGTACCTGCACGAGCATCGCGGCCAGATCCTGGGCATCCCGAGCGGCCTCTCGCAGCTCGATGCGCTGCTCGGCGGATTCCAGCCGTCGGATCTGATCATCCTGGCGGCCCGGCCGAGCGTCGGCAAGACGAGCCTGGCGCTCAACATCGCGCAGCACGCCGCGGTCCACGAGGGCAAGAAGGTCGGCGTGTTCTCGCTCGAGATGAGCAAGGAGCAGCTCGCTCTGCGGCTCCTCTCGGCCGAATCGGGGATCAATCCACGCCCCCTGCAGAGCGGCTTCGTCGACGAGACGGACTGGAGCAAGATCGCCCAGGTGATGAACCTGATGCACGCCGCGCCGATGTGGATCGACGACTCGCCGGTGCTCACCGTGCTGGAGCTGCGCACCAAGGCGCGCCGGCTGGAGGCGGAGCAGCACGGCCTGGACCTGCTGATCGTCGACTACCTGCAGCTGATGCAGGGCAGCTTCTCGGCCAAGGAGCCGAACCGGGTGCAGGAGGTGAGCGAGATCAGCCGCGGGCTGAAGCAGCTGTCGCGCGAGCTCAAGGTGCCGGTGATCGCCCTCTCGCAGCTGTCGCGTGGCGTGGAGCAGCGCGGCAGCGCGGAGCCGCGGCTCAGTGACCTTCGCGAAAGCGGATCTATCGAGCAGGACGCTGACGTGGTGATCTTCCTGTACCGCGACGGAGAGGCCAACCAGGAGAGCGACGTCGAGCTGATCAAGGCCAAGGTCGCCAAGCATCGCAACGGACCGATCGGCGAGGTCCCGCTCCAGTTCCGCAAGACCAACACCCGCTTCTACACCATGGCGGCGCGCGAGACCGAAGCGGTGACCTACTAGCCTCTAGGCAGGCCGCGAAGCCGTGTGTATAGTCGGCCGCGGAAACGTCGGGCTTAACGTTCGACGATGGAGGGCAGGGGCAGGGTGTACGCCGACAAGACGATCAGCTGCCGCGATTGCGGCATGGACTTCGTCTTCTCCGCCGGGGAGCAGCAGTTCTACGCGGAGAAGGGACTGGTCAACGAGCCACAGCGCTGTCCGAGCTGCCGGGCGGTGGCCAAGCAGAATCGGGCGCTGGGGATCAGCTCCACCGGTGGATCGGGCGGCCAGCGCGAGATGCACGCCGCGGTCTGCGCCGAGTGCGGTGGACAGGCACTCGTGCCCTTCCTGCCGCGCAACGACCGACCCGTCTATTGCAGCAGCTGCTTCGACAAGGTGCGCGCCATGCGCACCTGACCGATCTCCGCATCGGTCCATCAATCGCATCACGGGCGCCGCCACGGGAGCGGCGCTCGTCGCGTCTCCGGGCGTCTGCAACTGCCGGCGCGCTAGGATGCCCCGGTCCCGCGTGACGCTCATCCGCCCCCAGCCCGAGGTCAGCGCCCGCCCATGTCCGTGATCGCCGTCGTCGGAGCCCAGTGGGGCGACGAGGGGAAGGGCAGAGTGGTCGACTACCTCGCTGCGGATGCCGACCTGGTGATCCGTTACGGCGGCGGCAACAACGCCGGCCACACGGTGGTCAACCCGCACGGCCACTTCAAGCTGCACCTGATCCCGTCGGGGATCTTCTATCCGGCAACGCGCAACCTGCTGGGGAACGGCGTGGTGATCAACCCCCCTGCCCTGGTCCGCGAGCTGGATGGCCTGACCGGCGCGGGCTTCGACTGCGCCAACCTGTTCATCAGCGACCGCGCCCACCTGGTGATGCCCTACCACGTCCTGCTCGACCAGCTCGAGGAGCGCGAGCGCGGCGACGCCCGGCTCGGCACCACCAGCCGTGGCATCGGTCCGGCCTATGTCGACAAGGTGGCGCGGCGAGGAATCCGCGTGGTCGATCTGATGGAGCCCGATGCCTTCCGAGCGCAGCTCCAGTCCGCCCTGGACCGGGTTCGACGCCTGGTGGCGGGCTACTTCGCCGCGGGCGGCGAGGATGACGAGCTGCACTCGGCGATCGACGAGGCGACCGATGAGGCGAGGATCGCGGACGACTACCTCGCGGCGGCCGAGCGGTTGCGTCGCCACGTGGTCGACGGCCAGTCGCTGGTCGATGCGGCCATGTCAATCGGCGAGCGGATCCTGCTCGAGGGGCAGCTTGGCACCATGCGCGACATCGACTGGGGGACCTATCCCTACGTCACCTCGTCGTCCCCGATCCCCGGCGGCGCGTCGATCGGTGCCGGGCTGCCGGCAGTGGCGATCGACCGCGTGATCGGCGTGGCCAAGGCCTACACCACCGCGGTCGGCTCCGGCCCGCTGCCGACCGAGCTGCTCGACGCCGACGGCGAAGCACTTCGCGAGCGTGGCATCGAGTACGGCACGTCCACCGGCCGGGCCCGTCGCTGCGGGTGGTATGACGCGGTGGCGGTCCGATTCAGCGTTCGGCTGGCCGGCTACTCGAGCATCGCGCTGACCAAGCTCGACGTGCTCGACGGGCTCGAGCGGATCAGGGTCTGCACGGCATACCGGGACCCGGCCACCGGCCAGGAGCTGACGACGGTGCCCGCCTCGACATCGGTCTTTGAACGGCTGGAGCCCATCTACGAGGAGCTCGCCGCCTGGGCGACCGATACGACCGGCTGCCGCGACTGGGACGACCTGCCACCGCCCGCACGCGCCTACGTCGAGCGGCTCGAGGCGCTGGCCGGGGCTCCGATTGGGCTCATCTCGGTCGGACCGGAGCGCGACCAGATGATCGTGCGCGCGACTGGCTGAGGATGGGATGAGCGTCGCACTTGGGGCAGCGCGTGTCCTGGTCTGCGTGGCGCTGCTCGCGAGCTGCGGATCCACCAGTCCGCATCCGGTTCCCGGCGGAGCCTCCTTTGAGCGTGACGACTTCCGCTTCGTGGCGCCGACCGGCTGGCAGGTGCGCTCCTCGACGGAAGTCTCGTTTGGCGCCTCGCGACGCGTCGTGTACCTCGCCAACCAGGAGCTGCGGGATGATTGCGCGGAGGAGGCGACCGGGGTCACCTGCTCCCCTCCGATCGATGGGGGGCTCCGTCCGGGAGCGATGCTCGTCACCTGGGTGGTCAGGTCGTGTGTCGCCCGGGGATGCGACCTGCCGCCGGGGCGACTCATCACCATCGGCAACCGGCAGGGAGTCAACGCCCCGATGGACGCCGGATGCCCGGATATCGGCTCCACCGAGATATCAGCCTGGCACGTGTCCGTCACGCCGCAGCGGGTGGACGTGCTGATGGCCTGTTCCCGCGACCCCAGCGATGGGACGCGCGCCGCCTTCCTTGGCTTCCTCGATGCAATCCGGTGGCGGATCCCATGAGCGGCCGCGCCTATACTCGCTCGACATTCCGCGGAGGCCGTCGTTGATCGACCCGTCGACTCTCGCTCCTGACGCCGCCGCGACGCGCCTGCGACGTGCATACGGCTTCGACGAGGTCGCGCTGGTCCCCGGGGCGGTGACGATCGACCCCGCCGAGGTCGAGCTGGCGAGCGAGATCGGCGGCATTCGACTCGAGATCCCCTTCATCGCCGCAGCGATGGATGCCGTCTCCGACCCCGACTTCGCCGTGCACATGAGCCGGCACGGCGGACTTGCCTTCGTCAACCTCGAGGGGCTGTACACCAGGTACCCGGACGCCGCGCCGGTCATCGAGCGGGTCGCTGCCGCACCCACCGCGCGCGAGGCTGCCGAGGTCCTGGCCGACGCCTACGCGGCGCCGATTCAGGAAGACCTGATCAGCTCGGTCATCGCTCGCATCAAGGCCCAGGGCGGGATCGCCGGTGTGGCGACCACCCCGGCGTCGGCGTGGCAGCACGCGGAGCTCGCAGCAGCAGCGGGCGCGGACCTGCTGCTGGTCCAATCCCAGGTCTCGAGCGCTCGGCACATCTCGACCGGTGGCCGCGTGCTCTCCCTGGCGGACCTGACCGGGGCGCTGAAGATGCCCGTCCTGGTCGGCAACACGGTCAGCGGCGACGCTGCTTACCAGCTCATGCAGCAGGGCGCGGCCGGCATCCTGGTCGGTGTCGGACCAGGCGCTGCGTGCACGACCCGCGAGGTGCTGGGGATCGGTGTGCCGCAGGTCAGCGCCACGCTCGAGGTCGCGGCCGCACGCGACCGCTTTGCTGCGGAGACCGGTCGCTACGTGCCAATCGTCACCGACGGCGGCATGAAGACCGGTGGCGACATCGCCAAGGCGATTGCGTCGGGGGCCGATGCGGTGATGCTCGGCTCTCCGTTCGCTGCGGCGATCGAGGCGCCGGGTCTGGGGGTCAACTGGGGAATGGCCGCGCCGTCCGCGACCCTGCCGCGCGGGACGCGGATCCGGGTCGGGGAGCGACTTCCCCTGGAGCAGATCCTGTTCGGTCCGGCACATACCACCCACGGCACGCAGAACCTCGTCGGCGCGCTGCGCCAGTCGATGGCCGCACTCGGCGCCAGCACCATCCGCGAGATGCATGGCGTCGAGATGGTCATCGCCCCATCGATCGCCACCGAGGGCAAGTCCTGGCAGCTGGCCGGGAGCGAGGATGCCCGATGAGAGGAGACGTGTCCGAATGATCGCTCGCCTCGCCGTGATCGCCGTGCTGCTGTTGGCCGCGTGCAGCTCGCCGGGCAGTCCGGGGGAGAGCACGGGAGGGTCCACCGAGAGCACCGGTCCGGGAGCGGGCACCGGAGGCGGTGGCCTGCCGAGCAACCTGTGCGATGCCGTCAGCGAGGAGCTCGCCGTGGCGGCCCTTGGCGGGGACGTGGCCGAGCCGTCGTTTGGCGACGTCCTGCCGCGCCCGGCCGGCATCTATTGCCACTACGCCCTGGCCGCCGACGCCAACTTCAACGTCGAGACCCAGCTGAACGAGATGACCCGCGAGGACCTCGAGGCGCTGGCAGCCAGGCTCCTCATGGACCAGCCGCTTAGCGGGGTCGGCGAGGTCGCGTTCCAGCGCGCGAGCTCGATCATGGGCCTCGCCGGTGTCTCCGTTGCGGCGTGGGCCGACGGTCGGGGCGTGACGGTCAGCATCAACGCCAGCGACGGAGCAGATGCCGCCGCCCTGCTGGATGCCGCATCCGCCATCGCCGAAGCGGCGCTCGCAAGCTGAGTCAGGTTGAGCGAGGCTGACACGCCGCCCAAGGAGGTGGCACAGCCACCGGGCAGCCAACGTGGCCGCACGGTGCACGGTGAGCCGGCCAACGCGGGCCACCGAGTCCTGGCCCCCGACGACGCCGAGGTCGAGGCCTACCTGGAGCAGGCGCTCCATGCGCCACCGCCGACTCGCACCGACGCCGCAGCGCCAACCGAGCCCGATACCGTCGTCATCCTGGACTTCGGCAGCCAGTTCGCCCAGCTGATCGCGCGGCGCGTGCGGGAGCTGAACGTGTACTCCGTCCTGCTGCCGCACGACACGCCGTGGAGCGAGATCATGCTGCGGCGGCCGAAGGCCGTGATCCTGTCCGGGGGCCCTGCATCGGTCTATGACGAGGGCGCGCCGCACCCCGATCCGGCGATCTGGGCCGCCGGTGTCCCGGTGCTGGGTATCTGCTACGGCGTGCAGCTGATGGCCCAGCAGCTCGGCGGGGAGGTGGCACCGAGCGCCATGCGGGAGTACGGGCCCGCATCGCTGGAGATCACGACCGAGGATGGGCTGTTCCGCGGCCTCGAGCGCGTCCAGCCCGTGTGGATGAGCCACGGCGACCAGATCGTCCGCCCACCAACCGGGTTCGAGCCGACCGCACGGAGCGAGTCGAGCGCCTACGCGGGGCTCGCCGACCCGGCGCGCGGCCTGTACGGGATCCAGTTCCATCCCGAGGTGGTTCATACCCCCGCGGGTCGCGAGATCCTGCGCAACTTCGTGGTCGAGATCGCCGGCGCCAGCCCGACCTGGACGCCGGCCGGCTTCGTCGAGTCCACGATCGCCGAGATCCGGGAGCGCGTCGGGGACGGAAAGGTGATCTGCGCCCTGTCGGGCGGGGTCGATTCGGCGGTGGCGGCGACGCTGGTGCATCGGGCCATTGGCGATCAGCTGACCTGCATCTATGTCGACCATGGCCTGATGCGCAAGCGCGAGTCGGAGCTGCTGCGCGCCACCTTCGCCGAGAACCTGGGCATGCGACTGGTGATGGTCGACGCCCGGGACCGATTCCTCCTCCGCCTCACCGGGATCGAGGATCCGGAGGAGAAGCGCCGCATCATCGGTGACGAGTTCATCCGGGTCTTCGAGGAGGAGGCGGCCAGGCTGGGGCAGATCGACTTCCTGACCCAGGGCACCCTGTATCCCGATGTCATCGAGTCGAAGACCGCCGAGACCAAGGCGGCGGCCAAGATCAAGACCCATCACAACGTCGGCGGCCTGCCGGCCGACCTGCGCTTCAGCCTGATCGAGCCGCTGCGCTACCTGTTCAAGGACGAGGTGCGCAACGTCGGGGTCGAGCTCGGGTTGCCGGAGGCAATGGTGCTGCGCCAGCCGTTCCCCGGCCCCGGGCTTGCGATCCGGATCATCGGCGAGGTGACGGCCGATCGCCTTGAGACGCTGCGCGAGGCGGACTGGATCGTGATCGACGAGATCAAGGCCGCCGGGCTATATCGGTCCCTGTGGCAGTCATTCGCGATCCTGACGCCGGTGCTGTCGGTCGGCGTGATGGGCGACTTCCGGACCTACGCCAACGTGGTGGCGGTGCGCTCTGTGACCTCGGAGGACGGCATGACCGCCGATTGGGCGCGCCTTCCCTACGACCTGCTGGCCCGCATCTCGTCCCGGATCGTGAACGAAGTGCGCGGCGTGAACCGGGTCGTCTACGACATCAGCTCCAAGCCTCCCGCCACGATCGAGTGGGAGTAGCCGATCCCGGATAGGATTGCAGCGATGTCGAGCTGGTTTGACAAGCTGCTGGAAGAACTGCAACGCCGGCAGGCAGATGAGGACGCCCGCCGCGAAGGGCGCCCCGTTCCGCCTCGCCCTCGCCGCGTGAACGGTGACGGGAATGGGGCGCCCCATGACGAGTCGCGCGACAACGGCGAGCCTGAAGGTCCCCGTCGTCCTCGCGTCCTGCGGCCGGACGGCACCGGCCGCCAGCCGCGCTGGGGGCTGATCGTCGGCGCCATCGTGGTGGCGCTCTTCCTGTTCGGCCTGCTGGGCGGCATCGTCGACCTCCTGACCGACCTGATGTGGTACGACGCGCTTGGCCGGCAGAACGTCCTGACCACGCGGCTGTGGGCCCAGGTCGCGCTCTTCCTCATCGGTTTCATTGCCTTCGCGCTGCCTGCGCTGGCCAGCATCTGGCTGGCTCGGCGGATCGCGCCGCAGGTCCCCATCCGCAGGATCGGAACGCTCGAACTGCCGGATGTGAGCCGCGTGGTGACGCTCGTCCTGGCGGGCGTGGTGCTCGTCCTGGCGCTGATCTCGGGCGCCGCCTGGAGCGCAAGTTGGCAGACGGTCCTGCTGTTCGTGAATGGCGGCCCCTTCGGATCGACCGACCCCACCTTCAACCGCGACATCGGCTTCTACGTCTTCGACCTGCCCTTCTGGCGCTTCGCGCAGGGCTGGTCGGTGGTGACCCTCTTCGTCGTCATCCTGCTCAGCCTGGGCGCCTACGCCGCCGGTGCGCTGCGCTGGCAGTTCCGGCTGAGCGCCCCGGTGCGCGCGCACCTGTCGACCCTCGGCGCGCTGCTGCTGGTGGCGATCGCGGCCGGCTACCAGTTCGACAGCGCCGAGCTGGTCTATTCGACCCGCGGGATCACCGGCACGATCCAGGCCGCCACCTACACCGACGTGCATGCGCAGGTGCCGGCCTACGCGATCCTGACCGTCGTGGCGCTCGCGTCCGCGGTGCTGCTGTTGGCCAACATCTGGTTCAAGACGCTGTGGGCCATCGCGCTGGCCGGCGGGGCCTGGATCGTCGTGTCGGTCCTGGTGGGCGGCGTCTACCCGGGGATCGTCCAGCGCTTCAACGTGGAGCCGAACGAGCTGGCGCTCGAGCGGCCGTACATCGCCGACCACATCGGCGCCACCCGCGCGGCGTATGGGCTGGATGCGATCGACGTGCGGCCCTTCACCGGAGAGCAGGCGCTGGGACGCTCGCTGATCGACGCCAACCAGGCCACCCTGGACAACATGCGGCTGTGGGACTACCGCCCGCTCCTGACCACCTTCGGGCAGCAGCAGATCCTGCGGCAGTATTACCAATTCCTGGACGTCGACATCGACCGCTACCTGGTCGATGGCGAGCCGCGCCAGATCATGCTGTCGGGGCGCGAGATCGGTGATCTGCCCGAGAACGCGCGCACCTGGACGAGTGAGCGGCTGGTCTACACGCACGGCTACGGGATCACGGCGGTGCCGGTCAACGGTGTGACACCCGAAGGCCAGCCCGACTACCTGGTCAGCGGCATCAACCAGGAGCCCAAGCTGCCGGTGGGCGAGCCGCGGCTGTACTTCGGCGAGGCGGCCTCGTCGTACGTGGTGGTGGGGACCGATACCGACGAGTTCGACTACCCCCTCGGCGACCAGGGGGGCGAGACGACCACCTGGGACGGGACGACCGGCGTGTCGGTTGGGAACCCGATCAGCCGATTCCTCTTCGCGCTCCGCTTCGGCGACCTCAACCTGCTGATCAGCAACCAGCTCACCTCTGAGTCGCAGATCCTCTTCCGCCGGCAGATCGACGAACGGCTCGCCGAGCTGGCGCCCTTCCTCGCCTACGACCGCGACCCATACCTGGTCAGCGCCGAGGGGCGCCTGGTCTGGATGTGGGACGCTTACACCACCACCGATCGGTATCCCAACGCCCAGCCGCTGGCCGACATCTTCCCCGGTGCGAACTACGTGCGGAATTCGGTCAAGGTGGTGATCGACGCCTACGACGGATCGGTCCGCTTCTTCATCAGCGATCCCTCCGACCCGATCATCCAGGCCTACAGCCGGATCTTCCCCGGGCTTCTCGAGCCACTCGAAGCGATGCCGGCAGGGCTGCAGGCGCACCTGCGCTACCCCGAGGACCTGTTCACCGCCCAGAACGAGGCCTATCTGCTGTACCACGTCGACGCCGACGAGCAGGGCGCCGAGGCCCTCTACAAGCAGGAGGACCGCTGGTCGTTCCCGAGCCAGCAGACCGATGTCGAGGGGGAGGGACGGCAGATCGAGCCCTACTACGTGATCATGAAGCTGCCCGGCGAGGACGAGCCTGAGTTCATCCTGATCCAGCCGCTGGTCGCTGCATCACGGCCGAACATGATCAGCTGGGTCGCTGCCCGCATGGATCCGGGCCACTACGGCGAGCGGATCAGCTTCCGCTTCCCGTCCGATTCGACCACGCTGGGACCGGCGCAGATCCAGGCTCGCATCAACCAGGACTCGACCATCAGCGCCCAGTTCACGCTCTGGTCGCGGGCCGGCTCGAGCGTCGTGCGCGGCGACCTGCTGGTCTTGCCCATGGGCGACTCGATCCTGTACGTGGAGCCGATCTTCCTGCGCTCCACTGAATCGTCATTCCCCGAGTTCAAGCGTGTCATCCTGGCCAGCCAGAACCGCCTCGCCTTCGCCGAGACGATCGAACAGGGGATCCGCCAGCTCCTCGGCGAGGCCTCGATTCCACCGCCCGAGGGTGGCGGTGGCGGTGGTGGTGAGCTGCCATCTGACGTCGCTTCGCTGGTAACCGAGGCGCAGCGCCTGTACGACGCGGCCCAGGCCGCCCTGGCCGCCGGCGACCTGGGGACCTACCAGGCGCGCATCGACGAGCTGGCGCGCGTCATCGAGGCCCTCGGCGAGCTAGTCGGTGCCGTGCCGTCGCCCTCCCCGTCGCCCGGGGGGTAGATGCGGGTCCTGGTCCTTGGCGGCGCTGCCCGCGAGCACGCGCTCGCCTGGCGACTCTCCCGCGACGAGTCGGTCAGGGAGGTCAGCATCGCCCCCGGCAACGGTGGCACGCCGGCCGTGGCCTCGACCATCGCCGACCTGGACAGCCTGAATCCGGCCGCGGTGGCGCGCCACGCTGCCCGGGAGCGGTACGACCTGGTCGTGATCGGGCCTGAGGCGCCGCTGGCGGCCGGCGTGGCCGACGCGCTCGAGCGCGCCTCGATCCCGGTCTTCGGCCCGTCGCGAGCGGCAGCACGGCTCGAGTCGAGCAAGGTCTACGCCAAGGAGCAGCTGTTGCGGGCCGGCGTTGCGACCGCACCGAGCGCCAGCTTCGACGAGGTCGAGGCGGCGGTGGCGCACGTGCGTGCCAGCGAGTCGGTCCCGGTCGTCAAGGCCGATGGCCTGGCGGCCGGCAAGGGCGTGGTGGTGGCCGACGATCACGACGCGGCTGAGGCCGCGGTCCGGGAGCTGCTGGCCGGGGCACAGACCGGGGCGCGGGTCCTGCTCGAGGAGCGGCTCGAGGGTCGGGAGGTATCGGTCTTCGCGCTGGTCAGCGGCGAGGCGGTCGTCCCGCTGGCGGCGGCCTGCGACTACAAGCGGCTGCTCGACGACGACCGGGGGCCGAACACCGGCGGGATGGGAGCGTACGCCCCGGTTCCGTGGTTCGGCCAATCCCAGATCGAGGAGGCGGTGGCGACGATCTTCGAGCCGATCGCCTGGCGCATGGCGCGTGACGGGGCACCGTACCGCGGCGTGCTGTACGCCGGGCTGATGCTCACCGAGGCCGGCCCGATGGTGCTCGAGTTCAACGCGCGTTTCGGCGACCCGGAGGCACAGGTCCTGCTGCCCCTGCTCGACGGCGATTTCGCCGGCATGCTCCTTGCGGTCGCGACCGGCAACCGCTCCGGGATGAGCGGAGGGCTGGCGCTCCGTCACGAAGCGGCGGTCGGGGTGGTGGTGGCGAGCGCCGGATACCCGACCACCGCCTCGCCATCGGTTCCGCTGGCCGGGGCGGAGCCGTCCGGCCGCGACGACGCAGGGCCGCTACTCTGCTTCCATGCCGCCACCGCCCGGCAGGGCCATGCGTATCGGACGACGGGGGGCCGCGTCGTGACCTTCGTGGGGATCGGTCCAGACCTCGCGCGCGCCCGCGCCGTTGTCGCCGCCGGCGTCGCCGGATGCCGGCTGGAGGGGAGCCAGTCGCGAAGCGACATCGCGCTGCGAGAGCTCTAGGTTCGGGTCTCCGACCGACCTGCACGATCGGCCCTCGCGGGTATCCTAGGCCCGATGACCCCCGCCCCCAGCGTCGCCGTCATCTGCGGCTCTCGCTCCGACCTGCCCGCCCTGCAGGGCTGCTTCGACACGCTCGATCGATACGGGATCGCGTGGGAGGCGAGCGTGATCAGCGCCCATCGCCAGCCCGAGGCGCTGGCGTCCTACGTCCACGATGCGGAGGCGCGCGGGGTTCGGCTCTTCGTCGGAGCGGCGGGGATGGCGGCACACCTCCCCGGGGTGGTCGCCTCGCTCACCACCCGCCCGGTGATCGGCGTCCCGCTCGACGCCGGAGCTCTGGGTGGCGCCGACGCGCTCTACAGCGTGGTCCAGATGCCGCCGGGGGTCCCTGTGGCGTCGGTCGCGGTCGGGCCGGCCGGGGCCAAAAACGCAGCCCACCTGGCGGCGCGCATCCTGGCGCTCGCCGACCCCGAGCTGGCGGAGCGGGTGCAGGCATTCCGGGCAGAGCAGGCCGGCGGCGCCGAGGTGGGCATCGATCCGCGCGCCGCGGGGCGGCCTGAGCGGTGATCGAGCGGTACGCGCTTCCCGAGCTGCGAGCCCTGTTCGGCGAGCAGCACAAGCTCGAGCTCTGGCTGCGGATCGAGCTCCTCGCGGCCGAGGCTCTCCATGCGGCGGGCGTGGTGCCGGACGACGACTGGCATCGGATTCGGACGGGTATCGGCGCGGTCGACCCGGCGCGGGTGCGCGCGATCGAGCAGGAGTCGCAACATGACGTGATCGCCTTCCTACGATCCGTGACCGAGCGGCTGGGTCCCGAGGGTCGCTGGCTGCACTTCGGACTGACCAGCTCCGACGTCCTCGACACGGCGACCGCGGTCGTGCTACGGGATGCGACGCAACTCCTCGAGGGCGAGGTGGAGCGCCTGGCGTCGGTGGTCGCTGGGCTGGCTGCCGAGCATCGGTCCACCCCGATGGTCGGTCGCAGCCACGGGATCCATGCCGAGCCGATCACCTTCGGGTTCAAGGCGGCGGGCTGGTATGCGGAGCTGGAACGCGATCGGATCCGGCTCGCGAGAGCGCGCGAGGGGATCGCGGTTGGCAAGCTGTCGGGCGCAGTCGGCACCCATGCCCACGTATCCGCTGACGTCGAGCGGTTCGTGTGCGAGGCGCTCGGGCTGTCCGCAGATCCGGCCGCGACCCAGGTCGTGAGCCGCGACCGGCACGCCGAGCTGATCGTGACGCTGGCCATCCTGGGCGGAACGCTGGAGCGCTTCGCGGTCGAGGTGCGGCATCTGCAGCGCACGGAGGTCGGCGAGGCATTCGAGCCGTTCGGCGCCGGCCAGCAGGGGAGCAGCGCGATGCCGCACAAGCGAAACCCGATCCTCGCCGAGCGGGTCAGCGGCCTGGCGCGCCTGCTGCGCGGGGACGCACTGGTCGCCCTCGAGAACATGGCCCTCTGGCACGAGCGGGACATCAGCCACTCCAGCGCCGAGCGCTTCGTCTTCGAGCGGGCGCTGGGCGTGGCCGCCTATGCCACACGCACCCTGGCCGATCTGCTCGGGGGGCTGGAGGTCGATGCCGAGCGGATGGCGCGCAACCTGGATCTGCTCGACGGCATGGTCTACTCCGAGGCGCTTCTGCTGGCAATGATCGCCAAGGGAGCCGATCGCCAGGAGGCGTATCGGCTGGTACAGGGAGCCGCCAAACGGGCATGGGGCGGCAGCGGCTCCTTCCGGGAGGAGCTGCTCGCCGACGACGGCGTCGGCCGCTGGCTCGAGGCCGGGGAGATCGAGCGGGCGATGGACCTGGAGGCACACCTGGCGGGGATCGACGTCACCTATCGGGCGCTGGGCCTCACCGATGCGCGGGAGGCGGTGCGATGAGCCGGCGCGGCTGGGTCGGCGACGCGGTGGCGGCTGCCAACGTGGCGGGCGCGCGGGCCGACCTGTGGCTGCCGGGCTCGTTGTCCGCCCTCGGCTACCTCGCCTGGCTCCCGCTGCTGGTGACCGTGGCTGGCCTGCCGAGCGAGAGCGACCTCTCCTTCGCCGGGGCGCGGCTCTTCAGCTCGGGATCGTTCCCCCTCAATGTGCTCCTGCTGGCGAGCCTCGCCGGGCTGGTGGTCCTCGTCGGCTGCCTGGTGGCGGCACTCGGTGAGGCGGTCGTCCTGCGCGCCACGGGCGCCGGGACCGATCGCTCGCTGGCCCACGACACCGAGGTGGCATTCGGCGTCATCCTGATCGCCGCACTGCCGGCGCTGGCCGCGTTGGTCGCGATCGGGTTCGGCATCGCCGCGGTGGCGCCGGCCGAATTTGCTGCCCCGGATACCGGCGCGCCGGCGATGCTCAGGGTGGCGATGCGGCTGCTGCCGCTCCTCCTGCTGCTCGTCGCGACGGTGGTGGTCGGCCAGGCATTCGGCGCCGCATCCGTGCGCCGGGCCCTGTCCGGTAGTGAGGTGGTCGGCGCCGCGTTGCGCGGTGGCCTTGCCGACGTCGTGCGCAACCCGTTGCGGCGCCTCGGCATCGCAGCCATCGGCACGCTCGCGGACATGGTGGCCATCGTCTTCGCGCTCGCACTGCTCCGCATCCTGTGGGCACCGATCGGCTTCGATCTGGCCGCTGGGCGGCTGGTCAGCCCGCAGGCGCTCCTGCTGCTGACCGGGTTCGTCGCCATCTGGCTGGCACTCGTGCTGTTCTGGGGAGCCCTTCGCGCATGGACCGCGACATGGTGGTCGCTCGAGCTTGCTGCGCCGCCAGCCGCACCAGAGGAGGAAACGTGACCCCGTACCTCGGTTTCGAGAAGGAGCTCGAGCTGGCCGGACGGCTGGCGCTCGGGCTGGTGCTTGGCGCGATCATCGGCTTCGAGCGCGAGCTGCACCGGCAGCCGGCCGGCTTTCGCACCCACTCGCTGGTGGCCCTGGGAGCCGCGCTCTTCACCATCATCTCGGCCTACGGCTTCGCCGGAGCCGCGGTCGATCCAACCCGCATCGCCGCCCAGATCGTGTCCGGGATCGGTTTCATCGGCGCGGGGACGATCCTCCAGTACCGCGGCAACATCCGCGGTCTGACGACGGCCGCATCGCTCTGGTCGGTGGCGGCCGTCGGCATGGCGGCGGGGGCGGGGATGCTGGCCATGGCCGCCATCGGCACCGTGCTGATCGTGGTGGTGCTGGCGCTGCTCGACCGGGTCGAGGCGTTCGCCAAGGCGCGGATGGGAATCGCCGGCGACCCGCCGCACACCGAGCGCGACGACGGCATGCTGGACGACCTGCCGTGATCCTGGCCGAATCGTCCATTCCCGGGCTCTCCCTCGTGCATCGCGGCAAGGTGCGGGAGACCTACGCCATTGGCGAGGATCGGCTCCTGCTGGTCGCCACCGACCGGCTGTCGGCGTTCGACGTCGTCTTCGACCAGCCGATCCCCGATAAGGGCCGGCTGCTGACCGCCATCTCGGCGTTCTGGTTCACCCGCCTGGACGGGCTGGGACCGACGCACTTCCTGTCGACCGATGCCGCCGAGTTGCCGGAGGCCGCCCGATCGCCGGAGCTCGCCGGTCGCGTGACGCTGGCGCGCCGCGCCAAGCGGATCGACGCCGAGTGCGTGGTGCGTGGCTACCTGGCCGGGTCCGGATGGGCCGAGTACCGTGTCACTGGCGAGATTGGGGGGCACCGCCTGCCGGCCGGCCTGCGCGAGGCAGACCGTCTGCCCGAGCCGATCTTCACGCCGTCGACCAAGGCCGAGGTCGGCCACGACGAGAACATCAGCCGCAAGGCTCTGGGGGCGATGGTGGGAACGGTGCTGGCCCGCGAGCTCGAGGAGCGCTCACTGGCGCTGTATGCCGCGGGCGCGGCCCGCGCGAACGAGGTCGGACTGATCCTGGCCGACACCAAGTTCGAGTTCGGCTGGGTTGACGACGCGGTGACCCTGATCGACGAACTGCTGACGCCCGATTCGAGCCGATTCTGGGACGCGGCCCAGTACGCGCCGGGCGCCAGCCCACCGTCGTTCGACAAGCAGTACGTGCGGGATTTCGTCGCCGGCTCGGGCTGGGACCGCGAGCCGCCGGCGCCGGCGCTGCCCGATGAGGTGATCAGCGGGACCCAGGCCCGATACGCGACCGCCTACGAGCGGCTGACCGGCGAGCCCTGGCGGGGCGTCGAGGGATCGGCCTGATGCACTGGCTGGCCGAGGTCCATGTACGACTCCGTCCTGGCATCGCCGATCCGGAGGGTCAGACGATCGCCGGTGGGCTGCGCGCCCTTGGCTACGACTCGGTGGCTGAGGTGCGCGCCGGAAAGCTGTTGCGGCTGAGCTTCGAGGCTGCTGACCGTGGCGCCGCCGAGGCCACGCTGCGCGAGATGTGCGCGAGGCTCCTGGCCAACCCGGTGATGGAGACCGCCGACTGGGAGCTGCGCCCCGCCGACGACGCGGCGGAGGAGCGCAGCGCATGAGCCGGGGGCCGAGGGTGTCGGTGATCGTCTTCCCCGGCACCTGGAGCGACCGCGATTTCGCGCATGCCGCCACGCTCCTCGGCTGGGAGGCGAGCCTGGTGTGGCACACCGAGACCGACCTGCCTGCACCTGACGCCGTGGTCCTGCCCGGTGGCTTCGCACATGGCGACCATCTGCGGACCGGGGCGATCGCCCGTTTCTCGCCGGCCATGCGAGCCGTGGAGGCGTTCGCCGCGGCCGGCGGGCCGGTGCTCGGCTCGTGCAACGGCTTCCAGATCCTGACCGAGGCGGGGATCCTGCCCGGTGCGCTGCTGCGCAACGACCACCTCGAGTTTCGCTGCGACTGGCAGTCGCTGCGCGTGGAGGTCACCGATGGGCCGTGGCTCGGGGAGCTCGAGTCGGGCGAATCGATCAGGCTCCCCATCTCGCATGGCGAGGGCCGGTATTACGCGGACGAGGGGGTGCTCGACGAGCTGGAGCGCAGCGGCAGAGTCGCTCTCCGCTACGCCGATGCGGACGAGGCGGCTGGCGGCCAAGGCAACGGCGGCAATCCGAACGGTTCGCTGCGCTCGATCGCCGGCATCGTGAACGAGCGCGGCAACGTGCTCGGCCTGATGCCGCATCCGGAGCGCGCCATGGAGGACGAGGTGGGGGGCAGCGACGGGATCCGGCTCCTCCGATCACTCGACCGCTGGCTCGTCGCCCAGCCGGCGGTCGCCGAGCGTCGGCTATGATGCTGGCCGTCCCAGCCGGTCCTGATGGAGGTCCATCGCCTCATGCACGATGACGAGCGGGACCCGCGCGACGCCGGGTCGGACCAGCCGCCGGACCAGCCGCCGGACGAGCAGGCCGACGAGAGCGTCAAGGACGTCGTCGAGCAGAGCGCCGCCGAGGAAGTCGCCCCGACTTCGCCGAGGCCGCCGGGCGAGGACGCCGGGCCACCCCCCAGCGACGCCGAGGCCTGGGTCGCCCCGACGCCGGCCGACCCGGGCGCCTCCGGCGCGATCCCGGCGCACTCGGTGCCCGCCACGCCCCTCGGGGAAGGAACGCGCTGCTCCCGCTGCGGAACGGAGAACCGCCCCGGGATCGCCTTCTGCAGCAGCTGCGGACAGCGGCTGATCGAGGCCGGCGCTCCTTCAGCGGTCGAGCGCCCGGCGGTGCTGGACGGAACCGCGGGATGTCCGCGCTGTGGCACGCACAACCGCGCTGGCGTCGCGTTCTGCCAGAATTGTGGCGCCAACCTGCGGCCGACAGAGGGCGAGCCGGATACGCCCGCACCACGCCGTGCCGCGAGCCGCGCGGTGCTGGGGCCGGTGGTGCTCCTGATCGGTGCTGCCGGCATGCTGACCGCCTGGCTGCTCCCCTTCGGCTTCGGCGGCGCCTCGCTCTGGGATCGCTCCTTCGGCGCGCCGGGCGGATACGGGGCGGCCTTCTGGACCGGCTATCCGGCCGGGGGCAGCCTCGTCGAGTCCGCCTACTTCGGCCTGGCGGCACCGGTGCCGATCCTGCTAGTCCTGCTCGTCCTGCTGGCCGGCGCCGGGGTCATGCGTGCCGCCCCGGGCAGTGTCCAGCGCGCCGCATTGATCGTGACGCTGCTGTGGGCACTCGGCCTGGCGGCGATGTTCGTCGTGGTCGAGCTGCTCGCTGGCCCGGGAGGCGACCTGGTCGCCATCCTGCGCGCGCTCTCGCCGGCGGGGATCATCTTCCTGCTGGCGGGCCTGATCGTGGTGATCGGGTCGGCCACGCGCCTCTGGCGGGGCTGAGGTGATCGGGCGCAGCAGCGCGTGAGCCGAGTCGCGTGAGCCTGACCCTGCCCGTCGAACGGCACGGGCTGACCGACGACGAATATCGGCTGGTGGCGATCGCGCTCGGCCGCGAGCCGAACTCGGTCGAGCTGGGCATGTTCGGCGCGATGTGGAGCGAGCACTGCGCCTACAAGCACTCTCGTCCCCTGCTTGCCCAGCTGCCGACACAGGGCGACCGAGTGCTGGTCGGCCCGGGGGAGAACGCCGGTGCCATTGACATCGGTGATGGATTGGCGGTGGTATTCAAGATCGAGTCGCACAACCACCCCAGCGCGGTGGAGCCATACCAGGGCGCGGCGACCGGTGTTGGCGGCATCATCCGCGACATCTTCACCATGGGCGCTCGGCCGATCGCGCTGCTCAACTCGCTCCGCTTCGGCCCGCTCGACCCATCCGAGGATGCGACGGGTGGGACCGATACCGAGACCGCCACGCGAAACCGCTACCTGTTCGGCGGCGTGGTCGCCGGCATCGCCGGCTACGGCAACTGCATCGGGATCCCCGATGTCGGCGGCGAGCTGCTCTTCGACCCGAGCTACAACGGCAACCCGCTGGTGAACGCCATGTGCGTGGGGATCGCCCGCCACGACGAGGTGATCCTGGCCCGCGCCGCCGGTCCGGGGAATGCCCTCCTGCTGGTGGGCGCGGCGACCGGGCGCGACGGGATCCAGGGCGCCAGCTTCGCCTCGGCGGCGCTCGGCGATGACCGCGACGAGCAGCGCCCGGCCGTGCAGGTTGGCAACCCGTTCCTGGAGAAGCTGCTGATGGAGGCCTGTCTCGAGCTGGCCGGCTCCGATGCCGTGGTGGCCATGCAGGACCTTGGCGCCGCCGGCCTGACCTGCGCGCTGGCCGAGCTCTCGGCGCGCGGGGGCTGCGGCGCCGAGGTCGATCTCGACCTGCTGCCCACGCGTGAAGCAGGCATGAGCCCGTACGAGCTGCTGCTGAGCGAGTCGCAGGAACGGATGCTGCTGGTGGTTCGTGCCGGACGCGAGGCGGAGGTCCAGCAGGCCTTCGATCGCTACGAGCTGCACGCGGTGACGATCGGACGCATCATCAGCGAGCCGATGGTGCGGGCCACCGCGCGTGGAGTGATGGTGTGCGAGGTGCCCGGCCACGCCCTGGTCGACGAGGCGCCGCGCTACGTCCCACCGTCAGCACCCCCAGCCGACCTGGCGGCCCGTCGTGCCGAGCGGCTTGATGCCCTCGCCGGCGAAGTTCCGTCGCGCCACACGCTGCTGGCGCTGCTGGCAAGCCCCAACGCCCGCAGCCGGAAGCCGGTATGGCGCCGTTACGACCACATGAACGGGACGAACACGCTCGTCGGACCGGGCGCGGGCGACGCCGCCGTGTTGCGGATCAAGGGCACCCGTCGCGCCATCGCCCTCTCGGTCGACGGCCCCGGCCGGCTCGGCGCGCTGGACCCGCGGCTGGCTGGCGGCGCGGCCGTGCTCGAGGGCGCCCTGAACGTGGCCTGCTCGGGCGCGACGCCGATCGGCATCACCAACTGCCTGAACTTCGGCTCGCCGGAGGAGCCGGCCGGCTACTGGCAGCTGGCCGAGGCGACGAGCGGGATGGGCGACGCCTGCCGGGCGCTCGGGATCGCGATCGTGTCCGGCAACGTGAGCCTGTACAACGAGACACCGGATGGGTCGATCCTGCCAACGCCGGTGGTCGGCACCGTTGGGCTGTTCGAGGACCGCTCCGCCGTGGTGCCGATGCGGTGGCACGACGGCGACGAGATCTGGCTGCTCGGCGAGCCGGCCTGGGAGCGCGGCGCGCTGGCCGCCTCGGAGCTGGCCTGGCGACGCGGGCAGATGGGCGGGGAGCCGTCGCGGGACCACGCGGCCGGCGCGCGGCTGGTCTCGCTGCTCAACCGGCTGGCGCGTGCCGGAGTGTTGGCCGGTGCCCACGACCTGTCGGTCGGTGGCCTGGCGGTCGCCGCGGCACGGCTCGCCCTCGCATCGTCGCTGGGGGCCGTCCTCGACCTGCCGCCAGCAGCGGCAAGCGTTCCGACGGCCGCACTGTTCGGTGAGCGGACTGGCCGGGTCATGGTCGCGGTCGCGCCCGAGCAGAGCGGAGAGCTGGCGGCCGCGGCCGAGGCGGCCGGGGTAGCGGCGGCGCGCCTGGGAGTCGCCGGTGGCAAAGACCTGCTGCTCTCGACAGGCCTCACGCAGGTTGCCTGCGGGCTCGCCGAGCTGCGAGCGGCCTGGGAAACGCCTTTTTAGCCGGCCGCCTCGTCGAGGCTGGCCGGCGCCGTCGCGGCAGCGGGCATCTTCCGCCGCGTCCGGGCAGCCCGTCGCGGTGGCAGCCCGTCGTGGTGGTGATCGTGAGCCGGCACAACGCCGTTGGCAACCACGCCCAGGATCGCCGCCGCCGCCCGCGGCTCGAGCTTGCGCAGGCCGCCACGCGCTCGCTGATGGAGGTTGTAGACCTCGTCCAGGCCGTCGGGCGGCACGCCCTCGGCGAAGAGGGTGCAGAAGATCCCGACCACGTCGGGGTCGAACTGGGTGCCCGCGTGCTTGCGCAGCTCGTCCAGCGCCTCGCGGTGGCCGCGCTTGGTCTTGTACGGGCGGTCGTGGATCATGGCGTGATAGGCGTCGGCGACGGCCACGATGCGCGCTCCGAGCGGGATCTCGTTGCCGCGCAGGCCGTGCGGATACCCGCCTCCGTTGTAGTGCTCGTGGTGGTGCAGCACGACCGGCACGGCCTCGCGAAGCGACGACGCCTGCTCGAGGATGACCTGTCCGATGCGCGGGTGCTCCCCGATCGACTGCCACTCCCGATCGGTGAGGTTCGACGGCTTGTCAAGGATCTCTGCCGGCACGGCCAGCTTGCCGAGATCGTGCAGCAGGCTGGCGATCCGGATCCGCTCGATCTCCTCGGGCGGGAGCCCCAGCTCGAGGGCCATCCCGGTCGCCAGCGATGCGATCATGTCCGACGGCTGTCCGCGATGGTGCGGCTGCGGAGCCAGGACCGATGCCAGCGCCTCTGCGGCGGTGTCGCTGGCCCAGCGACCGATCGCCGTGGCGGCCGCCCGCCGATCGGCGGAGATCGGGGCCCGTCGAACCGGTGCGTTCTCATCGACCGCGCGGTAGCGGTACGTGCGGTTGCGTCCCAGTGACTTGGCGGCGTACATCGCCGCATCGGCCTGGTCGACGAGCCTGTCGGCCAGCAGCTGCGAACCGCGGTCGCCTGCCACGCCGATGCTGATCGTGACCCGCAGCGACTGGTCGCGGGCGGTGAGCATCGGCTGCTCCATGACCAGGGTGCGGAGCTGCTCCGCGAGCACGGCGGCCTCGTCAGGCGTGGTCTCGGGCAGGATCAGCATGAACTCCTCGCCGCCGTAGCGGCCAAACGTATCGCTGGCCCGGATGTTGTCCGTGATGAGTTTGGCGATCTGGCGCAGCACCGCATCACCCGCGTGATGGCCGTAGGTGTCGTTGACCGGCTTGAAGCGATCGATGTCGATGAAGGCGACCGAGAGCCATTTCTCGTGGCGCGTGGCGCGCTCGATCTCCGACGCCAGCGTGGTCAGCAGCGTCTCGCGGTTGGCGACGCCCGTCAGTCGGTCGTGGGCGGCCCGTGCCTCGACCTGGACGAAGGCGCCGGACGCGGCGTTGATCGCCTGTGCGAGGCGGCGCTCGGCCGGGATCCCCGCTTCGCGAAGTCGGACGGGGCTCTCGGAGTCGAGGGTCGCCTCGAGGGCGGCGGCCAGGCGACCCAGGCGCCATCCGAGGAAGCTCCAGCAGGCGAGCGCCATGGACGTTGCGCCGGCGGCCGCGGCAAGCACCACCAGCCCAAGGAAGATGCCACGCTGGCGTGGGTCCGCTTCGGGCACGATGGTGAGGCTGACCATCGCCAGCAGGGCGACCGGGAGGGGGGCCAGAAAGCCCAGCGCCCGGACGATTCGCAGCATCTAATTTGGGCTCCTCGGGACGAGATCGATCTCACACGAGAATGGGCGGCGCCGGCGGTACCTGCCATGACCCGATCGTCAGGCGTTGCATGCCTGCACCCGGCCTCGGGGCGGCGGCGAGTGCCAGGTGCGGTGCGATGCAGTACCGGCCGGGTACGGCGGTCCCGGAGCGCCCGCGCACCGGGCCGGCTCGGCTATCATCGCGGTGTGCCTCGCTGCCGCTCCGCACACTGATCGCGGTGCGACGGACTGCCGCTCCCGTCGCCCGAACCGAGGCCGAACTGCACCCATCTGAGCTCCCCATCTACGAGCCTCATGGGCCACGGGAGGAGTGCGGTGTGGTCGGCATCCACGCACCAGGGCTGCCGGTTGCGCACCTGACCGCGCTCGGTCTGCACGCATTGCAGCACCGGGGGCAGGAATCGGCCGGCATCGCGGTGTCGGACGGCGCGCGGCTCACCCTCCACAAGCGACTGGGCCTCGTCGGCCAGGTCTTCGACGAGGAGACGCTCGGCCGCCTGGACTCCGAGGCGGATGACGGCGGATCTGCCCACGCGGCGCGCATGGCGATCGGGCACACGCGCTACAGCACCACCGGTTCGAACAGCCTGCCGAACGTGCAGCCGGTGTACGCCGACAGCGATCTCGGCGAGCTGATGCTGGGGCACAACGGCAATCTCACGAACGCCACCTGGCTGCGCGACGCGCTGACCGAGCAGGGGGTCGACTTCATCACCGCCAGCGATACCGAGGTGCTGGCCAAGCTGATTGCCCACGCGCCGGGGCGTGCCTGGGCCCCCCGCGTCGAGCACGCGTTCCACCGCGCGTCGGGCGCCTTCACCTTCACGATGCTCACCGCTCGAGCGCTCATCGCAGCTCGGGATCCGGTCGGGTTCCGGCCCCTTGCCCTGGGCCGGCTGCATGACGACGATGGCCGGCCGGTCGGCTGGGCGGTGGCATCCGAGAGCGTCGCGCTCGACGCGATCGGCGCCACCTTCGTGCGCGACGTCGAGGCGGGCGAGATCCTGACCATCGATGACGACGGGGTCCATTCCCACCGCCCCGGCGTCAGCGCCGAGGCGAGCGATGCGCGGGAGCGGTTGTGCGTCTTCGAGTTCGTCTACCTCGCGCGACCGGACAGCGTCATCGGCGGGCGCCTGCTGTACGAGGCCAGGATGCGGATGGGGCGTCGCCTGGCCGTCGAGCAGCCCGCTGACGCAGACCTGGTGATCGCGGTGCCCGACTCGGCCATTCCCGCCGCCATCGGCTTCGCCGAGCAGTCCGGCCTTCCGTACCGCGAGGGGCTGATCAAGAACCGATACGTTGGGCGCACCTTCATCCAGCCCGGCCAGAGCTCCCGCGAGGCGTCGGTCCGGCTCAAGTTCAACCCGCTCCCCGAGGTGCTGGCCGGGAAGCGCGTGGTGGTGGTCGACGACTCGATCGTGCGCGGCACGACCCTGGCACCAATCGTCGCCATGCTTCGTCGCGCCGGAGCACGCGAGCTCCACGTGCGCGTCCACTCACCCCAGATGCAGTTCCCGTGCTACATGGGGGTCGACACAGGCCGGCGTGCCGAGCTGATTGCCGCCAACCTCTCGCTCGACGGGATCCGGCAGGCGATCGGCGCCGACACGCTCGGCTACCTGTCGCAGGACGGGCTGCTGGCCGCCGTCGGCGGCGACGAGCGGCGGCACTGCACCGCCTGCTTCGACGGCCGCTACCCGGTCGACGTGCCGCTCGACGTCGACAAGTTCGCCCTCGAGCGCGGGTAGGCACCGATGGGCGACCGCTATCGCGCCGCGGGGGTCGACATCTCCGAGGGGCAACGAGCGGTTGAGCTGATCGCCCGAGCGGCGGCAACCACCGCCACGCCGGGGGTGATCAGGGGGGTCGGCGGCTTCGGGAGCCTCTTCCGCTTCGACCCGACCACGCACGATGACCCGGTGCTGGTGGCATCGACCGACGGGGTGGGGACGAAGCTCAAGCTGGCGATCGCGCTGAACCGATACGACAGCATCGGCGTGGACGTCGTCAACCACTGCATCAACGACATCGCGGTATGCGGAGCCGATCCGCTCTTCTTCCTGGACTACCTCGCGGTAGGCAGGCTCCGTGCCGAGATCGCGGCCGAGATCGTGTCGGGGATCGCGGACGCCTGCGCGGCGGCCGGCGTTGCGCTGGTCGGCGGCGAGACAGCCGAGCTGCCCGACCTGTACCAGGGCGATGACTTCGACCTGGCCGGGTTCATCGTGGGCGTGGTCTCCCGGGCCGACGTGATCGACGGGGCGAGCGTCCAAGTCGACGACGTGTTGATCGGGCTGCCGTCGAGCGGGCTGCATACCAACGGATACTCGCTGGCACGCCGCATCTTCACCGAGGACGACTGGCGGCGGACCGCCCCCGGCCTGGAGCGGACGATCGGGGAGGAGCTGTTGGAGCCGCACCGCTCGTACCTGGACGAGATCCGGCTGACGCGTCGAGCCCTGCGCGAGGCCGGAGGCGACCTCCTCGCGCTGGCCCACATCACCGGCGGTGGCTGGGTCGACAACATCCCGCGCACCCTGCCGGCGGGCCTCGGCGCCCAGGTCGAGCTCGGGTCATGGCCTGTGCCGCTCATCTTCAGCATGCTCCAGGAGCACGGCGACATCGGCGACGACGAGATGGTGCGGACCTTCAACCTCGGCATCGGGTTGACCTGCGTCGTCCGGCCGGAGATGGCGGAGGTGGTCCAGCGCGCCCTGCCCGAGGCGCGGCGGGTCGGCACCATCGTCAGCTGTCAGGCGGGCGATCCGCGCGTCTCCTTCGCCTGACCGATGCGGCTCGGCATCCTCGTCTCAGGACGAGGCTCGAATCTGGAGGCGGTCCTGCGCGCGGTCGCGGAGGGACGGCTGCCGGCCGTCGAGCCGGCCATCGTGATCGCCAACCGCCCCGCAATCCGGGCGCTCGAGGTCGCGGCTCGCTTCGGCGTCCCATGGCAGGTCATGGCCGCGGCCGACTTCGCTGACGCCGATGCGCGGGATGCGGCCATTGGGACGGCGCTGCGCGGGGCGGGCTGCGAGCTGGCGCTGCTGGCCGGCTACGACCAGCTTCTGCGGCGCCCGTACTTCGCCGCGTACGACGGCCGCACCATCAACGTCCACCCCTCCCTCCTGCCGCGGCACGGAGGGCGAGGGATGATGGGGCTGGCCGTCCACGAGGCCGTGCTGGCCGCGCGGGAGACCGAGACGGGCGTAACGATCCACGAGGTGACCGAGCAGCTCGACGGTGGCCTGGCGATCACCCAGGTCCGGATCCCGGTCGAGGCCGGGACCACGGCCGCCGAGCTCGCCGAGCGCGTCCTCGAGGTCGAGCATCGGACCGTGGTGGAGGTGCTTGCACGCCTATCTGCTAGCATGACCGCCGCGTCGCGGGCGCCAATTCGCGCACGGCGGTAACTAGGAGAGGCTCCTTTCCATGCCAGACGGCCTGCCGGATCCGGGGAAGATCTGGAACGACTTCATCACCAACCCGCTGGTCCAGACCGCGGGCACGCTGATCGTCATCTACGTGGTCCTGCTCTGGCTGGGCACCGCCTATTGGGCGTTCCGCGACATGCAGGCACGCAGCGAGAACCCGATCCTGCCGTACTTCGCCTCGGCGCTGATCATCTTCTTTACGCCGCTCCTCTTCCTGTTCGCGGTTGTGCTGTACATGATCGTGCGGCCGCGCGAGTCGCTGGCCGAGGTCTACGAGCGATCGCTGGCGGAGGAGTCGCTGCTGGCCGAGGTGGAGAAGAACGAGCTCTGTCCCGTCTGCCGCGACCGGGTGCATGCCGACTGGCTGGTCTGCCCCAACTGTCGCACGCGCCTGCACCGCGTCTGCCCGTCGTGCAGCCGGCTCGCCGACCCGGAGTGGCCGCTGTGCGCCTATTGCGGGCATGAGTTCCAGCGCGCGCCGCAGCGCATCCTGGAGCGGCAGCCGGAATATGCTCCCGCACTGAGGCCAGCCGAGCGAGCTCCCGAGATGGGCGCTGAGCCAGGGCTCCGTCCCGCCTCGAACCCCTGATCCCTCCCCTCCCGGCGACGGAGCCGGGTGACGAGCCGCCAGCCACTCCTGACCGCCAGATCCTGAGCCGCCATCGCGGCCTGCAGATCGCCTCGATGCTGATGATCGCGGCAGGGCTGCTCCTCCCAACGGCGGTCCTGCTCGGCAATCCCAACCTGCTCGCCTCAGCCTCGATCGACGACGTCGAGCGGCTGCTGGGCCAGCTGCTGCTCATCGCGCTCGGAGGCCTGCTGCTGCTTGCCGGGCTGGTGACCAACGCGGTGCGAGCGGTGATCGTCCGTGGGCAGCTGGCCCCGGAACGCTATCGGGGCCCGGCAGTCGTCGTCCTGCTCCTGCTGGCGCTGATCGTCGGGACGGTCGTCGCACTCGGGTCGGGTGAGACCGCGCTCGCGCTGCTCGATGGCGGCGACCTGTCGATCCTGGGCACGCTGATCCTGCTCACCTCGACCCAGATCGGGCTGCTGACCGTCACCGGTGCCCTGATCGTGGCGCCGAAGGCGCTGGCCGGGCTGCGGCTGACCCCGCCGTCGGGGGCAGCTCGCTCCATGCTCATCGGCCTGGCCCTCGCCGTCCCCGCCTGGGTAGCGGCGACCGTGCTGGCAGCCGTCGCCGCGATCGCGCTGGAAGCCATCGGCTTCACGCAGGAGGCCGGTGTTGCCGACACGGTCCTCGCCCGCGGCGATCCCACGGTGGTGCTGGTCGCATTCATCGTGGTCGCGCCGGCGGCCGAAGAGCTCTTCTTCCGGGGCGTGGTCTACAACGCCTGGCTTCGCGAGCGCGGTCCCCGGATCGCGCTGTTTGGCTCGGCGGCGCTCTTCGCCATCATCCACACCAGCCTTTTCGCCCTAGTGCCGATCTTCGCCCTGGGCGTGTCGCTGGCGATCGTCTACCGCAGAACGGGAAGCCTGTTGGCGGCGATGGCGATGCACGCAGGCTTCAATGCAATCTCGGTTGGCATCACGCTCCTGGATCGCCTGGGGATCCTATCTCTCCCTACCTGACCGATAACCACCGGATAAGGGTGCAGTCAGCGGGACGGGTCTAGTCTCGCGCCGTGTCAGCCCTTCTGCGCGCGGTCGACACCGCTGCCATCGCCCCGTTGCGCCCGGTGGGCAGTGCCCGAGCGCGGGCTGGACCGATACGCCTCGATCCGGGCGCGCTTCCCAACGACGAGCTGCTCGCCCTCGTGCTGAGCGGAGCCGGGGCCTCGGCGGCCGCACGCACAATCCTCGACGAGGTCGGGATCGCTGGACTCGCTGAGCCGAGCGCGTCTGACCTCGGTCCGCTCGGACGGACGCGCACGCTTCGCCTGCTCGCCGCAGTCGAGCTCGGCCGGCGGGTTGCGAGCGCGTGGCCCCCTGCCGGCTGGCGGATCCGCTCGCCGGCCGATCTCGCTGAGCGCCTGCTGCCGGCGATGGGGCACCTGGAGCGCGAGGAGCTGCGGTCGGTGCTGCTCAACACCAAGAACGTGGTGACCGGGATGGTGACCGTCTACGCGGGCAACTTGGCCGGCTCATCGGTCCGGATCGGGGAGGTCTTCCGCGACGCTGTCCGCCGCCAGGCGGCCTCGATGGTCGTCGTCCACAACCACCCCTCCGGCGATCCGTCGCCTTCGGCCGAGGACCTGCGCATCACCCGCGAACTGGCCGAGGCCGGGCGTCTGCTGGACATCGACCTGCTCGACCACCTGGTGATCGGGCACGGGCGCTGGGTCAGCTTACGCGCGCTCGGTGCGTTGTAACGCTCAGATCTGCCCTGCCCAACCGGAGGTACTCGACGCCGGTGGTACCATCGGCCGAAGCCGAAATTCGGGCGCACGCGCGCGTACTTCGGCGGGAGGGGAAAATGAATAGGCGCGGTCGGGCCCGCGACCAACCCGAGACTCCTGGCGCCCCGAAGGTCGACGATCAGCAGTCGATCGGAGACATTCGGCGAGCCGCCCATGCTGAACAGGCGTCAGCAGATGAGGACCAGTTCGGCAGCCGATGCCGACCAGACGTCTTCTGACGCTGACCAGACCGCCTCGGCGGCAGATCAGCAGAGCGCCGATCTGGACGAGCGCGCCTCGGCTCGTGACCAGGCGGCTGCCGGACGCGATCATGCCGCTCATCCCGACCTGAGCGCCGAGGACGAGATCGACTACCAGGCCTCTCGCCACGAGCGGGAGGTCGAGTCCATCCAGCGCTACGGGAGCGGCATCCGTCGTGCCCGCACCTCGGGCGACCGTGAGGTGACGGCCGAAGAGCGGGATCGGAGCGCCGAACGGCGCGACGCGACCGGGCACGCCCGCGATGCCCGACAGGCTGACCTTGCACCAACGATGGCCGAGCCCGAAGAGTCGCTGATGAAGCAGCTTGCGGAGCTTGGCGCCCAGGCCGCTACCGACCCGGCACGAGCGGCCAGCGACCGGGCTCGTGCCGCGCACGATCGGGCGACTGCGGCTCGCGAGCGGACTCGCCTCGAGGCGGAGCTCCGATCCGCCCATCTCGATGAGTTGACCGGCGCCTACCGGCGCGAGATGGGACAGCTCGCCCTCTCCCACGAGATCGACAGGGCGCGACGGACTGACGGTCGGTTCGTGCTGGCCTTCGTGGACGTGGACGGGCTCAAGGAAGTGAATGATCGCGACGGCCACGCCGCCGGCGATCGGGTGCTGCAGTCGGTGGTCAGTGCGATCCGCACACGGCTACGCACGTTTGACCCGATCTTCCGCTACGGCGGCGACGAGTTCGTATGCGGGCTGGGTGGGACCGACATAGCCGAGGCTCAGCGTCGATTCGACTCGATCGCGATTGCCATCGAGTCGGACACGCGGGTTGGCATCAGCGTTGGATTCGCAGGCCTGGCCGAGGGCGACACCGTCGATCAGCTGACGGAGCGAGCGGACGTTGCCATGCGCGAGGTCAAGGCGAAGCACCACGGACGGTAGCCGCCAGCCCCGGCGTGTGGCATCGGCTCATTCGGCCAGCAGCCGGTAGAGTCCTCCGCCGGCGAGGTCGACGAGATACAGCTCGCCGTTCTCGCCCTCCCCGAACGAGGAGATCTGCTTGCCGCTGTCGCCCACCGCCTCCGGCACCTTCGCGCCACCGCCAGCCGCAATGCTGAAGATCGTGCCGGAGCAGTAGTCACCGAACAGGTACCGCCCCGTGAGCGCGGCCTGGCTGCCGCGGTACACGTATCCCCCGCTGACGGAGCAGCGGCCCAGGCTGTGGCTGTACTCCGCGACTGGCGGGACCGCGGTGACCTGCGCGCAGGCGGAGCTGTAGCAATGATTCCCCTCGTAGGCGTTCCAGCCGTAGTTCTCGCCACCACCTGAGCTCGCCGCCTGCCGGTCGATCTCCTCCCAGTTGCCCTGGCCGACGTCGCCGATGTAGAGGTCCCCGTTGGCACGGTCGAAGCTGAAGCGCCACGGGTTGCGCAGGCCGTAGGCCCAGATCTCCGGCAGGCCGGCGCCTGGCGAGCTGCCGCCCGAGGCGTACGGGTTGCTGGCCGGAATGGCGTACTGCTTGCCGGCGGCGTGGGGGCCGTTCACGTCGATACGGAGGATCTTGCCAAGCAGCGTCTGCCGGTTCTGGCCGCTGCCATACGGGTCGCCGCCACCGCCGCCGTCGCCGAGGCCGATGTACAGGTATCCGTTTGGCCCGAAGGCGAGCTGCCCGCCATTGTGGTTGCTCAGTTCATCGGGCATGGTCAGGAGAATTCGCTCGCTGGCCGGGTCGGCGGTGCTGCCGTTGGCCGCGGCGGTCAGCTCGGAGATGACCGTGGCGCCGTCTCCTTCGTGGCTGTAATGGACGAAGAGGCGTCGGTTGGTCTCGAAGTTGGGGTGGAAGGCCAGCCCCAGCAGGCCGCGCTCGCCGCCGCCCAGGACCCGGTTGGTGAGGTCCACGAAGGGAGCTGCACGCAGCGTGCCGTTGGCCTCGACCACGCGGATCTTGCCGCCGCGCTCCTGGACGAAAAGACGGCCGCTGCCATCCCCGGCATTGGCGATCCCGATCGGTTCGCTGAGCCCCAGGGTGACGAGCGCCAGCGCGACCCTGAGTGGCGCCGGCGGGACCGGTGCCGCAGTCGGGCTTGGCGTCCTGGTCGGGCTGGGCGTCCTGGTCGGGCTGGGCGTCGCGGTCGGGGCGGCGGTCGGGGATGGGCTGGCTGACTCTGATGCAGAAGGGGCGCGGGACTCGGCCGAGACGCCGGGCGAGGCCGTCGACGACCCACCCGGAGACGCAGAGCCGGAGCCTCCCGGGCTCGGGGACGGCGACGACGCGCAGGCAACCAGCAGCGCGCAGCCGAGCACGAATGGGACGGCGCGCGGACGGACGGGGCGGAAGTGCATGCCTTCCTAGACTACCCCGACCGCGCTGATTCGGTTGCGCGTGGCATCGGATCGGGTACGGTTGCGCTAACCAGAAGATGACGACCACCCGACCGATACGCAGGCACGGCAGCAACGCGGCCACCCCGGCTGAGCCCGGGCCGGGCGAGGTCGGCACCCGACGCTCGATCGTGATCGAGCACATCAGCCCCGAGCTCGACTGCGGCCGCTACCCGGTCAAGCGCGTCGTCGGCGACGACCTGCTGGTGACCGCCGACATCTTTGCCGATGGCCACGATCTGCTCGACGCGGTGCTACTGCTGCGCGCCGAGGACGACGAGGCGTGGACCGAGACGCCGATGCGCCTGGTCGACAACGACCGCTGGAGCGGGGCGACGACCCTGACCCGCAACGCGCGGCATCGGTACGTGATCGAGGCCTGGCGCGACGCGATCGGATCGTGGCGGACGGCGACCGTCAAGAAGCTGGCGGCCGGCATGGCGATCGATACCGAGCTGGCGGAGGGCCGGCTGCTGCTGCAGGCCGCGCTGGCGCGTTCCCGCGGCCGTGACGCACGGACCATCCGCGAGGCGTTGCAGCGCGAGGGCCGAGCGCGGTCTCCGCGCACCCGTGCCGCCGCGCTCGCGGCGGACGCGGTCGTTGCGGCAGCGCGGCGCCATGCCGATCGCTCGGCGGCAACCCGCTCCGAGCCCGAGCTGCCGCTGATGGTCGATCGCGAGCGTGCCAGATGCTCCGCCTGGTACGAGATGTTCCCGCGCTCCCAGGGACGTGATCCGGCGCGACCGACACCGACGACCCTGCGTGGCGCGGGCTGGCGCCTGACCGACATCGCGGCGATGGGCTTCGACGTCGTCTACCTGACGCCGATCCACCCGATCGGCCGAACCAACCGCAAGGGCCGCAACAACACGCTCCGCGCCCGGCGGGGCGATCCCGGCTCGCCGTGGGCGATCGGTTCGTCCGAGGGTGGGCATACCGCGGTCGCGGCCGAGCTCGGCGGGCTGGCCGAGTTCGACCATTTTCGGCGAGCCACGGAAGCGCTCGACATGGAGGTCGCGCTCGACCTTGCCCTCCAGGCGTCGCCCGACCACCCGTGGGTCGTCGAGCACCCCGCCTGGTTCAGCCACGCTCCCCACGGCACGATCAAACACGCCGAGAACCCCCCGAAGCGCTACGAGGACATCTACCCGATCGACTTCGGCGGCGCGGCGGCGGCCGATCGTGAGGCGCTGTGGCTGGCATGGCGCGAGGTGGTGCTCACCTGGATCGGGCGCGGTGTCCGCATCTTCCGGATCGACAACCCGCACACCAAGCCACTGGCGTTCTGGCAGTGGCTGATCGACGAGGTGCAGCGCGAGCACCCCGACGTGATCTTCCTCTCCGAGGCATTCACCAAGCCGAAGCGCATGCGCGCCCTGGCCAAGGCCGGCTTCACGCAGAGCTACACCTACTTCACCTGGCGGGAGACGGCCGAGGAGCTGCGCGAATACCTCGAGGAGCTGACCCAGACCGAGATGCGGGAGTACTTCCGCGGCAACCTGTGGCCGAACACCCCCGATATCAATCCCCACCTCCTTGACGCAGGCCGGCCCGCCTTCAAGATCCGGGCCGTGCTGGCCGCGACGCTGTCGCCGTCGTGGGGCATCTACTCGGGCTTCGAGCTGTGCGAGCAGGGGCGGCTGGGCGAGCGAGAGGAGTACAGGCACAGCGAGAAGTACGAGATCCGGGCGCGCGACTGGCAGGCACCCGGCAACATCAGGTCGCTTATCGCCGGTCTCAACCGCCTGCGCGGGGAGTGGCGGGCGCTGCGGCTGTCGGACAACCTGCGCTTCGAGCCGGCGACCGGCGAACGCACCCTCTTCTTCCGCAAGGCGCTGCCCGATGGCCCCGTCGATCCGCTCACCGGGTTCCCGCACCGGTGGCGCGATCCGGTCTACGTCGCGGTCAACTGCGACCCCACCGAGCCGGAGCGAGCGATCCTGCACCCCGACCTGCCAGCGATCGGGATCGGTTGGGAAGAGCCGTACCTGATGGTCGACCTCCTGACCGGTCGCTCGCGGCGGCTGCGTGGAGCGAAGGTGCCGGTGGAGCTGAACCCCGCCAGGCTGCCGTATCGCGTCTTCACGCTCCGGCCGCTCGTCCGATGACCCCAGCATGACCGACCCGCCGCCCCCGCTGGGCGCGTCGGTCGACGCGAACGGAACCACCTTCTCGATCTGGAGCCAGCACGCCACCGGCGTCGAGCTGTGCCTCTTCGACGCCGATGGGGCTGAAAGCCGGGTGCCGTCGGTCCGCGGCCCCGACGACGTGTGGAGCGTTCGCATTGACGGGGTGGGCGAGGGGCAGGCCTACGGCTATCGCGCCCACGGACCGTACGAGCCGGCGCAGGGACATCGGTTCAACCCCGCCAAGCTGCTGCTCGATCCGCACGCCAGGCGCCTGACCGGGCCGATCCAGCTGCGCGCGGAGCATGCCGACGACCGCGACTCGGCTCCCTTCATGCCTCACTGCCTGGTCGCGTCACCCCTCGCATCGGTCTTCGATGCTGAGCGGCCGCGCACCCCGATGGCGGACTCGCTCATCTACGAGGCACACGTCAGGGGGCTGACGCGCCTGCATCCTGACCTGCCCGAGGCGCTGCGGGGCACCTACGCCGGTCTCGGCCACCCCGCGATCACCGACCACCTGCGGTCGCTGGGCGTCACCGCCCTCGAGCTGCTCCCCGTCCAGCAGCACGTCACCCGGCGACTCCTGTTCGATCAGGGGCTGAGCGACTATTGGGGCTACAACACGATCGCCTTCCTGGCACCCGACCCGCGCTATGCCGCGAGCGACGACCCTCGCTCCGAGCTGCGGGAGGCGGTGCGGGCGCTGCACGCCGCCGGCGTGGAGGTGATCCTGGACGTCGTCTACAACCACACCGGCGAGGGAGACGAGCAGGGCCCCACCCTCGCGTTCCGGGGGATCGACAACGCGGCCTACTACCGCCTCGACCCCGACGACCAAGCGCGCTACGTCAACGACGCAGGGACCGGCAACACGCTCGATGTATCGCATCCGGCGGTGCAGCGCCTGGTGGTCGACAGCCTGCGCGTCTTCGCCGACGAGTACGGGGTCGACGGATTCCGCTTCGACCTCGCCACCGTCCTCGGTCACACGGAGTCGGGCTTCTCGTCCGAGGCCCCCATCCTTGAAGCCATCACCGCCGACCCGCTGCTCGGCGGCCTGAAGCTGATCGCCGAGCCGTGGGATGCGCGCCCCGACGGTTTTCGGCTCGGCCAGTTCCCGAGCGGCTGGAGCGAGTGGAACGGTCGCTTCCGTGATGACGCGCGACGCTTCTGGGCGGGGCTCGGCGCGACGACGCTGGGCTCACGCCTCGCTGGCTCGCCGGACCTGTTCGGGGCCGCGGGCCGGGCTCCATCGGCCTCAATCAACTTCGTGACCGCGCATGACGGCTTCACCCTGCTCGACCTGGTCAGCTACGTCGATAAGCACAACGAGGCGAATGGCGAGGGCGGCTACGACGGCGAGGAGGTCAACTTCTCGCAGAACTTCGGGGTCGAGGGGCCAACCGACGATCCGCGGATCGTGAACCTCCGGCTGCGGCAGCGGCGCGCGCTGCTGGCCGCGCTGCTGCTCAGCCGCGGCGTGCCGATGCTGCTCGCCGGCGACGAGCTCGGTCGCACCCAGCACGGCAACAACAACACGTATTCCCAGGACAACCCCACCGGCTGGGTGTCGTGGCAGGTCGCATCCGCGGATCGAGACCTCGAGGCCTTCGTCGCCCACCTGGTTGCGGTGCGTCGGACACATCCGCTCCTTCGAGCCGACCGCTTTGCCGAACCCGCGACACACGATGGAGAGCTACTCTCCCAGCAGCTGGCGGCGGAAGCCGAGGATCCCGGGCCGGATGCGCACCTGCTGCTCGTCCTGAATCCAACCGATGAGCGCCATGCCGTCGCCCTGGCCCAGGTCAGCGCAGATCCGTGGCAGCTGGTGCTGGATAGCGCCGACGCCGCAGTCCCACCCGACGGGCAGGCGGGGACGTGGCATCCACCCGGCTCCACCTATGAGCTGCGCGGTCGGAGCGTCGCGATGTTCGCGTTGCCGCGCTAGGAGCGGCAGCCGGTCAGGGCCGGCGCTGCGGACGCAGGAAGATCGTGCCGTAGGGCGGCAGGGTGACCAGGGCGGAGGCCGGCTGGCCGGCGTGCCTGTGGGGCGTGGCCTCCACGAGGCCCTGGTTGCCAACGTCGGACCCGCCGTAGTGTCGCGAATCGGTATTGAAGGCCTCCTCCCAACGCCCCACGCGTGGAAGGCCGAGCCGATATCCCTCACGCGCGGCCTTTCCCATGTTCTGGACCACGACCAGCTCGTCATCCCGCCCTTCGCCTCGCCTCGCCCGCCGCACCCAGGCCACGATCGTCCGGTCGTCCGGATCGTCACCGCCGTCGATCCACTCGAAGCCCGCCGCGTCGGCATCGCCGTACCAGAGGGCCGGCTCGCCGCCATACAGAACGCCCAGATCGGCGAGCATCCTGGCCAGCCCGTCGCGCAGGGGGTCAGAGGCCGTGCTCCACGGCAATTGGACGTCGTGGTTCCACTCGCCGCTCGGTGCGAGCTCGGTACCCATGAAGAGCAGCTTCTTGCCCGGCTGCCCGATCTGGTTTGCGAGCAGGGAGCGCAGGCCACCGAAACGCTGAGGGGGTCGCCCGGGCATCCTCCCCAGCAGCGATCGCTTGAGGTGCACCACCTCGTCGTGCGAGAGCGGCAGCACCCAGCGCTCCGAGCGGAGGTACATGCCGCGGAAGGTGAGGCGCCGGCGCCGTTTCGTGCGGCGGCTGGGCCGCGACGCAAAGTAGTCGAGCGTGTCATGCATCCAGCCCAGGTCCCACTTGAAGTCGAAGCCCAGCCCGCCATCGGCCACCGACGCCGTGACGCCGGGGAAGGCGGTCGACTCCTCGGCGGCGGTGGTGATCCCGGGTGCCGCGGCGTGGACCTCAAGGTTGAGGTCGCGCAGGAAGGCGATCGCCTCGAGGTTTCGGTTGCCGCCCTCGACGTTCGGCTTCCACTCGCCCTTCTTGCGGGAGTAGTCGAGGTAGAGCATCGAGGCCACCGCATCCACGCGCAGCCCGTCGACGTGGAACTCCTCGAGCCAGTACCGGGCGTTGCCGATCAGGAAGTTCCGGACCGGTGGCCTGCCGAAGTCAAAGATGAGCGTCCCCCAATCGGGATGCTCCCCGCGCATCGGGTCGGCATGCTCGTACAGCGACGTACCGTCGAAGTGAGCGAGGGCATGCTCATCCCGCGGGAAGTGGCCGGGCACCCAGTCCAGGATCACGCCGATCCCCGCGCGATGCAGCCCATCGATCATCGCTCGCAGCTGGTCCGGCGAGCCGAATCGCGCTGTCGGGGCGTAGTAGCCGGTCACCTGGTAGCCCCACGACCCATCGAACGGGTGTTCGGCGATGGGAAGCAGCTCAACGTGCGTGAACCCGAAGCGATGGCAGTGCTCGGCCAGCAGCGGGCCGATCTCGGCGTAGGTCAGCCAGCTCCCGTCCGGATGGCGGCGCCATGAGCCGAGGTGGACCTCGTAGATGTGCATCGGCGAGCGCTGCGGGTCGGCACCGGCGCGTGACCGCATCCAGGCCGCATCACGCCATCGGTGCGCCGATTGTGCCACGACGCGGGATGCGGTCTCGGGTGGTCGCTCCATGGCGAAGCCGTAGGGATCGGCCTTGAACCGGGTCCGGCGGTCCCGTCCATGCACCTCGAACCGGTATCGCTCCCCGGGGCCGATGCCTGGCACGAATCCGGCCCACACCCCCGAGTCACCGAGCCTGGCCAGTGGTCGCTCGTCGCCGCGGCGGGCGCTGAAGGCTCCCACCACCCGCACGCTGCGAGCGTTCGGTGCCCACACCCTGAAGACGACCCCGCCGCTCCCGTCGGCGATCGCAGGACGGGCGCCGAGCACCTGCCACGGCCGCGGGTGGCTGCCGTCGACGATCTGGCGAAGGTCGGCATCACTGACGCCAGGCGGCAGCGAATTGGGGCCGGAGCGGGAGGCGGGTGGCATCGCGCTACACCTTAGCGTGGAGCCTCCGCGCCGATGGCGGTGTGCTAGGGTTGCCAGAGGCGCCGACCGGCCCGCCCGGACCCGAAAACCAACCCATCGGAGGCACCGTGGGCATCTTCGACGGCCTGCTCGGGCTGCTCTCGCATGACGTCGGGATCGACCTCGGCACGGCCAACACCCTCGTCACCGTGCGGCATCGGGGGATTGTCATCTCCGAGCCGAGCGTGGTCGCCATGGACACGCGCACGCGGCGCGTGCTGGCCATCGGTGCCGAGGCCAAGCGCATGGTCGGCCGCACGCCAGCCAGCATCGTCGCCATCCGGCCGCTTCGCGACGGGGTGATCAGCGACTTCGACGTCACCGAGCAGATGATCCGGTACTTCATCCAGAAGGTGCATGACCGATACGCCCGCATCCCCCGACCGCGGGTCCTGGTCGGCATCCCGTCGGGCGTGACCGAGGTGGAGAAGCGGGCGGTGCGCGACGCGACCCTGAACGCGGGAGCGCGCTGGGCGCGCCTGATCGAGGAGCCGATGGCCGCGGCGATCGGTGCCGGGCTGCCGGTCAGCGAGCCGTCCGGGTCCCTGATCGTGGACATCGGCGGTGGGACCACCGAGGTCGCGGTCATCAGCCTGGGCGGGATCGTGGTCAGCCGCTCGATCAGGATCGGCGGCGACGAGATGGACCTCGATATCGTCAGCTTCGCGCGGCGCGAGTACAACCTGCTGATGGGGGAGCGGACCGCCGAGGAGATCAAGATCGCCGTCGGATCCGCGTATGCCATGGACAATCCGCGAACCGTCACCTTCCGCGGTCGCGACCTGCTGACCGGCCTGCCGCGCAGCGTTGAGGTGGGGAGCGACCAGATCCGGGAGGCGCTCGAGCCCTCGGTGGCGCACATCATCGACGCCATCAAGGAGACGATCGAGGAGACCCCGCCGGAGCTGGTGGCGGACATCATGGACCAGGGGATCGTGCTGGCCGGCGGCGGTGCACTGCTCGTCGGGCTCGACAAGCGAGTAGCCGAGGCGACCCAGATGCCGGTCCACATCGCCGACGATCCGCTCACATGCGTGGTGCGTGGCTGCGGGAAGGTGCTCGAGGAGCTCGACACCCTGGAGCGGGTCATGGTCAGCGAACAGTTCAGCCGCGCGCCGCGCTAGGCGCGACGGCATCGATCGCGACGGATGGTCGGAGGCAGTCCACACCGGCGCTCGCGGGCAGGCCTCTGGTTCGCCTCGGCCACGGTCCTCTCGCTGCTGATGCTGCTCGCCTCGCGCACCGCGCCAGCCCAGACCCTCCAGCAGATCTCCGCGCGTGCCCTCGATCCGGTGCGCGGCGCCATGGCCGGGGTCGGGGCGGGGATCGCTGACATGTGGGCCGCCATCGGCGAGATCGGCAGCCTGCGAACGACCAACGAGGAGCTGCGCAACGCGCTCGCGGCGGCCGAGGAGCGGATCGCCGAGCTCGGCGAGGCGGCAAACGAGAATGCCGAGCTGCGCTCCCTGCTCGGTCTCACCCGCACCCTGGAGATGGACCTGCTCCCGGTGCGCATCCTGGGACGCGACCCTGGCAACCTGACCTGGGAGGTGGCGATCGACGCTGGCACGGCCGATGGCGTGCGGGTCGGCATGCCGGTGGTCGGGGCGGCCAACGGACGCGGAGCGCTGGCCGGTGCGGTGGTGGCGGCGGGATCGGACAGCGCGACCGTGCGCTTTGTGATCGACCCTCGCTCGAGCGTGGTGGCGCTCGACCAGCAGACGCGGGCGCTGGGGCTCGTGACAGGCCAGCTCGGCGGGCAGCTGGTGATGGGGCAGCTGCGCGCGACCGACGTGGTCGCGGCGGGGGACACGGTGGTCACCGCCGGTCTGACGCTGGCCGACGCGAGCGGCGCCGCGGTCGGCCGCAGCCCGTACCCGAAGGGGCTGCTGATCGGGCGCATCCAGGCCGTGGAGGCCGATGCGAATGCCCTGACCCAGACAGCATTCGTTCGGCCGGCCATCGACTTCCCATCGGTCGAGCGACTCCTCGTCGTCCTGCGCTTCACCCAGGATTAGGACCCTTCCGCCTCGCGCCGCGACTCCCTCCGCGGGGAGTTGCGCCGACGCACATGGCCCGATCGCCGTCCCCTCGCGGACCAACGGGGCATGTGCGTCGCCGCACCTGACGGCTACGGTGCGGAGCCGGACCGCTGAGCCGCCGCGTACCCAGGCCGAGGCGCTCCGACAACACGAGGAACGCCCGTTGCCCCGCCGATTCCGGATCGCCCTCATCGCGACCCTCACCCTCGTTTCGTCGATGCTGGCGGTCGTCCCTGTTGGCGCTGCCACGCCCCAGAAGGTGGTCATCATCGTCGGCCCAACCGGCGCCCAGACCGATAACTACCGCAGCAGGGGAGACGACATCGCAACGGCCGCCGAGGCCACCGGCGCGACGGTCGTGAAGGTCTACTCGCCGGCCGCCACCTGGGCCAACGTGAGAGCCGCCGTCAACGGCGCGAACATCGTCGTCTACCTCGGGCACGGCAACGGGTTCCCGAGTCCATACAGCGGCACCGAGAACACCGACCGGGTGAATGGCTGGGGCCTCAACCGGACGACATCCGGCGGAGACTCCGATAACTGGTCGACAACCATGGTCTACTGCGGCGAGAAGGCCCTGCTCGGCACACTCACCTCATCCAGCACTCATCAGTGGAACTATTGCGGGGGCAGCACCGACACCGACGGCATCACGCCCGCCGCGAACTGGGTGATGGTCTACTCCAACGCCTGCTACGCCCCCGGCGCAGGTGAAGGGTTCGATGTCCCCGCGACCGAATCGGTCGCCTTGCAGCGGGTTCGCAATTTCAGCTACCCGAGCCTCATGCTTGGCGCCGGTGCCTATTTCGCGACCGACTTTGGTGCGCAGGGACTGGTCGCCACCATCCTCGAGAACCCGCAGATGCCGTTCGGTGCGATCGCTGAGAGCGCAAATGGCTACAACCTGAGCAGGCAGCGCCACTTCGACCACCCTGATCTGTCGGGCTACCGCATCTGGATCCAGAACACCGGGTCGCCAACCAGCGGTGAATACAAGCTCGCCTGGGCCGGTCGCCCAGGCCTGACCCCCTCGGGTTCGACCGTGCCGTATGTCGAGCCGACACCTGCCAGCTCGACTGCCCTCATCTTCGACGTGACCGGCTACTTCGTGCCCGATACCAGCGGCGCCACCTATGT
>JBBDNI010000048.1:1541-13912 GCA_040877645.1 Chloroflexota bacterium | reverse complement strand
GGATGCTCGCGGCGATCGGGGTTGCATCGGTCGACGACCTGTTCGCCGATATCCCGGCTGCGGTCCGCGCGACCCAATTTGAGATGCCGGCCCCCTTGAGCGAGCAGGAAGTGCGTGCCGAGCTGAGCCGCCTGGCGGGGCGCAATCGCATCCCGCGCGTGACCTTCCTGGGCGCCGGCGTGTATCGCCACCTGGTGCCGTCGGTGGTCAACGAGGTGATCGGGCGCAGCGAGTTCTCGACCGCCTATACCCCGTACCAGCCGGAGGTGAGCCAGGGCACGCTGCAGAGCATCTACGAGTTCCAGTCGCTCATATGCGAGCTGACCGGGATGGAGGTGGCGAGCGCCTCGCACTACGACGGCGCGACGGCGACGGCGGAGGCGGCCCTGATGGCCTGCCGCCTGACGCGGCGGGGGATGGTCGCTATCTCGACCGCCGTCAATCCCCAGGTCCGCCGTGTGCTGGCGACCTACTGCGCGGGGCCGGGGATCGAGATCGTGGAGATCCCCGCCGACCTGGCCGAGGGCGGCAGCGGCCTCACCCCGGTCGCGACCGTCGAGCGCATGGTGGACGACACCTTCGCCTGCCTGATCGCGCAGCAGCCCAACATGTTCGGGGCCATCGAGCCGATGCGCGCGCTCGGCGAGGCCGCGCACGCGGTCGGGGCCCAGCTCGTGGCGGTGGTCGAGCCGACCTCCCTGGCCCTGCTCGAGGCGCCCGGCGAGTACGGTGCCGATATCGTCGCGGCCGAGGGGCAGCCGCTGGGCATCCCGCCCTCGTACGGAGGTCCGTACGTGGGTCTCATGGCGGCGCGCATGGACTCCGTGCGCCAGATGCCCGGCCGGCTTGTCGGGGCGACCCGCGATGCGCAGGGTCGTCGCGGCTACGTGCTCACCCTCCAGGCACGCGAGCAGCACATCCGCCGCGAGAAGGCGGCCAGCAACATCTGCACCAACCAGGCGCTCTGCGCCCTGGCCGCCACCGCCTACCTGACCGCTGTTGGGCCCGAGGGGCTGCGCGAGGTGGCCGAGCTCTCCGCCACGCAGGCCCGCCATGTCGCGGCCGCAATCGAGGAGCGTGGGGTCGGGGAGCGACGCCTCGACGCGCCCTACTTCGCGGAGGTCGCGATTCGCATCCCCGACGCCGCACGCCGCCACGCCGCCCTGGCCGAGCACGGAATCGTCGCCGGGCTGATGCTGGAGCGCGAGTATCCCGAGCTCCGGGACACGCTGCTACTGGCCGCGACCGAGCTGACCACCGACGACGACGTCGATGCCCTGGTCGCGGCGCTGGAGGAGACGCTATGAGCGTGCTGGAGCGGCCGACGGCGGGGGATGCCTCCGGGCGCGGTGCAGCCTTCCATTCGCCCGAGGGCGGCGAGCACCTCGTCACAGTTGAGCCGCTCATCTTCGACGCCTCCCGCTCCGGCCGCCGCGCGGTCCGCTTTCCGGCTCCATCGCCGGCCGCGGTCGCAGCTGCGGGAGGCCAGCCCGAGATGCCGACGGAGGCCCTCCGCGCCGCTGCGCCCCGACTGCCCGAGGTCAGCGAGCTGGACCTGCTGCGCCACTTCAATCGGCTCAGCCACCTGAACCACGCCATCGACCTGGGCTTCTACCCGCTCGGGTCGTGCACCATGAAATACAACCCCAAGGTCAACGAGTGGGCCGCGCGATTGCCGGGCCTTGCCGACTCGCACCCGCTCGACCCGGACGCACTGGCGCAGGGCAGCCTGGAGCTGGAGTGGCTGCTGGCCGAGCTGCTGAAGGAGATCAGCGGCCTGGCGGCGGTCAGCCTGCAGCCCGCGGCCGGGGCCCACGGCGAGCTGACCGGGCTGCTGATGACGCGCGCCTACCACCGCTCGCGGGGCGAGGGCGACCAGCGAACCCGGGTGCTCGTCCCCGACAGTTCCCACGGCACCAACCCGGCGACCGCCAGCATGGTCGGCTACACCGCCGTCACCATTCCGTCCAACGCGCGCGGCGGGATCGATCTCGAGGCGCTGCGGGCTGCCCTGGGGCCGGAGACCGCCGCGCTCATGATCACCAACCCGTCGACGCTCGGCATCTTCGAGGACCAGATCGACCAGGTGGTGGCCGCCGTCCACGATGCAGGGGCCATCGCCTACATGGACGGGGCCAACCTGAACGCCATCCTCGGCCGATTCCGCCCTGGAGAGGCCGGCTTCGACGTGATGCATTTCAACCTGCACAAGACCTTCTCGACGCCCCACGGCGGCGGTGGCCCCGGCGCGGGGCCGGTCGGCGTCAGCCAGCGGCTGGCCCCTTTCCTCCCGTGGCCGATGCCGCTGCTCGTCGCCGGTGAGCCGGACCAGGTCAGGCGCAACGCATGGGCCGGCCGGGGGACGCCCGAGGCGCTGTTCGCGCTCGAGGATCCGACCGATCGGCCGACCAGCATCGGCAAGGTTCGTGCGCACACCGGCAACTTCGGCATGTTCGTGCGCGCGTATACCTATATCCGCAGCAACGGCGGCGATGGCCTGCGCGAGGTGAGCGACGACGCGGTGCTGGCCGCCAACTACCTGCGTGTCCGCCTGGCCGATGCGTATGACCTGCCATACGACCGCATCTGCAAGCACGAGGTCGTCTTCTCGGGTCGGCGTCAGAAGCGACAGCACGGGATCAGCACCCTCGACATCGCCAAGGCGATCCTGGACCACGGGATCCATCCCCCCACGATCTACTTCCCGCTGATCGTCGAGGAGGCGCTCATGATCGAGCCGACCGAGACCGAGACGCTCGAGACCCTGGACGCCTTCGTGGAGATCATGCACGACATTGCCGAGCAGGCCGCCGTCGATCCGGACGCGCTCCGGCGCGCACCGCACACCACGCCTGTCGGCCGGCTGGACGAGGCCGCCGCTGCACGCCGGCCCGACCTGCGCCACGTGTTCAGCGCCCGCGACGAAGAGGGCGACTGAACCCACGAGCTGCGCCCGGCGTAGTATGGATAGCGATCGGCGCACTGCACCGAGGGTGCCCTTGGCCAAACAACCGAACGATCTCGTCGAGCGCATGCAGTCGGGTGACCTCGACGCGTTCGAGGAGTTCTTCCATGCCTTCAAGCGCCCGGTCTATGCGACGGCCCTTGCCATCACGCGCGATCCGTTCCTGGCCGAGGAGATCCTGCAGGACTGCTTCGTCAAGGCCTACCGGGTCCGCGATCGACTCCGCCGTGACGTCTCACCGCTGCCGTGGCTGCAGCGGGTGACGACGAACCTGTGCTACACCCGCATCGCGCGGCGCCGGGCCAGGACCGAGCCACTGACCGCGCTGATCAGCAACCTCGTCGCCGACCTGACCCTGCGCCCCGAGAAGGTGGTCGAGTCGCGCGAGATCATGGAGGTGCTGCAACGGGGCATCGACAGCCTCCCGCCCAAGCAGCAGACCGCCGTCATCCTGTATTACCTGCACGGCTACTCGCTGGCCCAGGCGGCCGAGATCGCCGACTGTCGGGTGGGGACCATGAAGTCGCGCCTGCATTACGCCTTGAAGGCTCTCCGCTCCCGGCTTCCCGTCGAACGGCGGGCGCCACTGGTCGTCGCGCCACAGGTTGGCCATGAGCTGCCGTAGGGTCAGCCGCGAGCTGCTGGAGCGCTTCCGCTTCGGCGAGGAGCTCGACGCCCGCTCCGAGCCCCACCTGCTGCACCTGCAGTCGTGCGCCCCGTGTCGCGTCGAGGTGGGGCTGGATCGCGCGCTCGTCGTGCAGCTGCGGCGCGCGCTCCTGGCACGGGTCGGCGACGCGGCGCCGCCGGCCCGCACGTGGGACGTGGTGCGCAGCCGGGCCCTGGCCAATGACTCACGTTCGGCACCGCGCGGCTCCCTGTGGCGCTGGATGCGGCTCCTGCCGGCCGCAACCGTGATGACGATGATGATCTTCGCGGTGACCGTCTCGCCCGAATCCGAACGACCGGAGTCCATCCAGGCGCGCGACTGGCCGGCCTACCGTGTCTGGCCCGCATCCGAGCCAGCATGGAAGATGCCGTGGTGGCTGAGCGCTCGAACCGGGCCGCCGCCAGCGCCGGTGGCCCGCGGCCCGCTGATCATGACCACCGGCGACGAGCAGATCCGACAGCGGTTGGGGCCCTTCCTGGTGTCGGCTCACCCGGGGCCGTGAACTCCTCGAGGCGGGGACGAGTACCTAGTGTGACGGATCACATCCTTGACGCAGCGCTGCGCTACGGATGATGATTGGTCGCCTTGCCCGCGATGGCAGTCATCGGGCGCTGCCCGAGGACCATCGCCGGCCTGGTTCGTTGATGCGATCCCGTTTGATTGGAATGGACGCATGGCGAAGGAGGAGAGGAGGTCCACACCGCGAAGATCGCAACGATTGTCGTGACGCGACGGTCACCGCGAGCATCGATGACTCGAGCTCATGGCGGTCGGCCCGATCAGCCGCGCATCGCGGCTCGCTCAACTGACGCCACCACAGGCGAAAGGAATTAGGTCTATGTATCTCAAGAGGTTTACGGCTGGCATCGTCGCCCTCGGGCTGGCGCTGGCAGCGTGCACGACGCCCGGCGAGAGCACCGCACCGGGCGACAGCGTCGCCCCGGGCGAGAGTGCAGCAGCGGCCGAGCAGGTGCTTCGGGTCAACATGAGCCAGGAGCCTGCGTACCTGGACCCGGCCCAGGCGACCGACAGCGTCTCGATCCAGGTGCTGCGCTCGATCACCCATCCGCTGGTCTATTACAACGCTGACCTGGAGGTCGTTCCGGGTCTCGCTGACTCGTGGGATGTCGCTGCGGATGCCAAGTCGATCACCTTCCACCTCGGCGACTACCAGTACAGCAACGGCGAGGACATCGTCGCGGCCGACTTCGTGACCGCCTACAAGCGGCTGGCCGACCCGCGCATCGCGGCCGGCTACAGCTATTCGCTGGCACCGGTCGTGGGCTGGAGTGAGATCCAGGCCCTCGATCCCGCCACCATGACCGATGCCGACCTCGATCAGCTCGGCGTGGAGGCGCCCGACGACAGTACCTTCGTCGTCACCCTGGTCGATGCGACCTCGTGGTTCATCTACATCGGGGGCGGCTGGTTCTCCGCTCCGCAGCAGCCCGACTTCGACTACACCGAGGGCGACACCTATGTCAGCTCCGGTCCGATGATGATCGAGGAATGGCGGCACCAGTCGAACATCGTGCTCGTCCCGAATCCGAACTGGAAGGGTGAGCCGGTCAGCATCGACCGCATCGAGTTGGCCATGATCAACGACGCGACCGCCAGCCTGGCGGCCTACGAGGCCGACGAGATCGACATCACCGCCGTGCCGAGGGCCGAGGTCAGCCGGGTCAAGGACGATCCGGTGCTGAGCGGACAGATCCGCGAGGGCGACGTCCTGTCGATCGCCTACTTCGGCTTCGACCTGAAGAATCCCGACGGACCGTTCACCAAGAGCGTGCTCCTGCGCAAGGCCTTCAACGCGGCGCTCGACAAGGACCTCATGCTGGCAACCATCTTCAATAACATCGGGACAGTCGCCTATAGCCTGATCCCGCCGGGCATGCCCGGTCACCAGGAAGATCAGTTCATCCCGCACGACGAGGTTCAGGCCAAGGCCGACTTCGACGCGGCGCTCGCCGACCTCGGCATCGCAGCGGCCGACCTGGACCTCGAGCTCGGCGTTAACCTCGCCGGCAGCAACGAGGACCTGGCCGTCTTCATGCAGGAGAACTGGCGCACGGTCTTCGGCATCGAGGTCACGATCGTCACGACGGGCGACTTCGGGGCGTACCTCGATCGCCTGACCGAGGATCCGTACGACATCTTCCGTCTTGGATGGGGCGCGGACTACCCGCACCCGAACAACTTCACGACGGACCTGATCAGTTGCACCAGCGGCAACAACAACATGGGGTATTGCAACCCTGCTGTTGACGAGTTGCTGGCCGAGGCCGCCACCAAGGCGACCCTCGAGGAGCAGGTTCCGCTCTACAACGAGGCGCAGGAGATGTTCATGGCCGATGCGCCGCTCATCCCCCAGCTCTTCGGCGCACGGTTCACGCTGGTGAAGCCGTGGGTGCAGAACCTGGTGCTGACCTCGCAGGACAGCAGCTCCGGCGAGCTCTTCTACGCGTGGACGAGCATCGCCGCCCACTGACCTGAGGGGTTCGCCAGGAGCGAACGCACAGAACGTCGGGCGGCCCGGTCAGCCCGCCCCCACGGCCTAGCCCATCAAGAATGCATTCGTGATGGGTCTAGGCCGTCGAAGACACGGATCGGTTTGTCATCGAAGGAGTACCGACTGTGCTCGGGTACATCGTCCGTCGAGTGTTGTGGATCATCCCCGTCCTCTTCGTGGTGTCGGTCATCACCTTCTCCCTGATGCATGCCGCGCCGGGAGGCCCGTGGTCCCGCGAGAAGCAGCTGCCGCTGGCGACCGTCGAATTCCTCAAGGCCAGGTTCGGGCTCGACGACCCGGTGCCGGTCCAGTATCTGAAATGGGCCGGCAACCTGCTCGTCGGCGACCTGGGCCCCTCGTACCGGCAGGGCCGCTCGGTCAACGACATCGTCGCCGACGGGGTCGGCACCACCGTCCACCTGGGCGTGATGGCGTTCGTGCTGTCCGTCGTGGTCGGCATTCCTCTGGGCGTTATCGGGGCCTTACGCCACAACAAGATCCCCGACTACCTGGCCACCTTCATCTCGGTGATCGGGATCGCCACACCCAGCTTCGTGGCTGCCCTCCTGCTGCTCGTCTTCTTCAGCGTCACTCTGCGCTGGTTCCCCACCCACGGCTGGGACGGCTGGGCTGACCCACGCGCGATGGTGCTGCCAACCCTGGCCCTGGCCCTCTTCCCGATCGCCCAGATCTCGCGCTTCACACGCGCCAGCATGCTGGAAGTGACGCGCAAGGACTACATCCGCACGGCGCAGAGCAAGGGCCTGCGCGAGCGGACGGTGGTGACAGTCCATATGATCCGCAATGCGCTGATCCCGGTGGTGACGATCCTCGGCCCGGTGCTCGCCTTCCTGATCACCGGCTCGTTCATCATCGAAACGATCTTCAGCGTGCCGGGGATTGGCCGCTACTACGTCATCAGCATCGGCCAGCGAGACTACGGGGTGATCATGGCCATGACCATGCTCTACGCTGCGGTCATTGCGGTGCTCAACCTGGTGGTCGATGTGCTGTACGCCTACATCGACCCTCGCATCCGCTACAGCTAGGAGGCGACGCATCCCGATGGCCAACCGAACCGAGGCCCTCGAACAGCCCGCGGCGGCAGGGGCCCGCGCGGCCAGCCTGTGGGGCGATGCCTGGCGGCGCCTGATCCGCAATAGGCTGGCGGTGGTCGGCGGCGTCATCGTGCTGGGCCTTTTCATCCTCCTCTTCTTCGGCCCGTTGATCGCGCCGTACCCCTACCAGGAGCAGCACCTGGTCGAGCTGGTCGCCAACGGCAACCGGCCGATCGGGCCATTCCAGGGCGAGTTCCTGCTGGGGACCGATGACCTCGGCCGTGACCTGTTCAGCCGACTGCTCGACGGCGCCCAGATCAGCATGACGGTGGCGCTCGTGGTGCAGGCGGTGGTGCTGCTGATCGGCCTGCCGATCGGGGCCGCGGCGGCCTGGTACGGCGGCCGGGTTGACTCCTACCTGATGCGCTTCACTGACGTCATGTACGCGTTCCCGGACCTGCTCTTCATCATCCTGCTGAGCGTCACCTTCCGCGATACGGCGATCGGAGGCGCGCTCAACGGGGTGCTGCTTGTCTTCATCGCGATCGGGATTGTGAGCTGGGTGGGGATGGCGCGCCTGGTGCGCGGCCAGTTGCTCAGCCTGAAGGAGACCGAGTTCGTGGAGGCGGCGCGGGCCATCGGCGTGAGCGACTTCAGGATCATCACTCGCCACCTGCTGCCCAACGCCCTCGGCCCGATGATCGTGGCCGTCACCCTCGGCATCCCGGGCGCGATCCTGGCCGAGGCGACGCTGGCCTACCTGGGTATCGGTGCCCAGGCGCCGCGGGCCAGCTGGGGCAAGCTGGTGGCGGATGGACAGCAGTACCTGCGTGCTGAGCCGCACCTGGTCATCTTCCCGGCCCTCGTCATTGCCCTCGCGCTGCTGAGCTTCACCTTCCTCGGCGACGGGCTGCGCGACGCGCTGGATCCCAAGCTCAAGGGCAAGCAGTAACTTGACCGTCTCGGACGATCGGGGTCAGGCCGGAAGCCCGACCGTCACCGAGCTGCCCAACGCGGTCCACATCGAGACCGAGGAGGGGCGGCTGCTGGCCGAACGGCTGGCCGACGACAGCCGCCACGCCCGCCGGCTGCTCGAGGTCCGCAACCTCTCGACCCACTTCTTCACCCGGGACGGCGTGGTGCACGCCGTCGACGACGTCAGCTTCGATCTCGACTATGGCGAGACGCTGGGCCTGGTCGGCGAGTCCGGCTGCGGCAAGACCGTGACCGCCCTGTCCGTGACGCGCCTGGTGGCCAACCCGCCGGGACGGATCGTCAGCGGCGAGATCATCTTCGACGGGATCGACATCCTGAAGCTGTCGGCCGAGGAGATGCGCCTGCTGCGCGGCCGGAAGATCGGCTTCATCTTCCAGGACCCGATGACCAGCCTCAACCCGACGCTGCCGATCGGATTCCAGATCGCCGAGTCGGCACGCCTGCACCTGGGCCTGTCGCGCAGGGCGGCGGACGACCGGGCCGTCGAACTGCTCAGCAAGGTCGGCATCCCGCGCTCGCGGGAGCGGATGGGGGACTATCCGCACCAGTTCAGCGGCGGCATGCGGCAGCGGGTCATGATCGCCATCGCCCTCGCCTGTGACCCGATGCTCCTGCTGGCCGACGAGCCGACCACCGCCCTCGACGTCACCATCCAGGCCCAGATCCTTGACCTGATCCGCTCCCTCTCCGAGGAGTTCGGGACGGCGGTGATCCTGATCACGCACGACCTGGGCATCGCCGCCGGCATGTGCAACCGGATCAACGTCATGTACGCCGGGCGGATCGTCGAGACGGGCAAGGTCGACGACATCTTCGAGCAGCCCAAGATGCCGTATGCCTGGGGCCTGCTCGACTCGCTGCCCCGGCTGGACGAGGTGAAGGGCTCGCGGCTGCGGACGATCGAGGGGCTGCCGCCCGATCTGATCAACCCAGGCCCCGAGTGCCGCTTCTCGCCGCGCTGCAAATACGCCCACGACCGCTGCCGTGTCGAGGAGCCCGACCTCAGCGCACGCGACGGCGAGGGCCACCTGGCCCGCTGCTTCGGGACCGAGCCGGGGGGCTGGATCCAGTGACCGCCGCACCGAGCCCGATGTCGTCGTCGCCCACACCGAACCTGGTCGAGGTCGACCACCTCAAGGTCCATTTCCCGATTCTGACCGGCGTCTTCCAGACGGAGTCGGGCCGGGTCCGCGCCGTGGACGACATCAGCTTCGAGATCCGCAAGGGCGAGACCTTCGGCCTGGTGGGTGAGTCGGGCTGTGGCAAGAGCACCACCGGCCGCGCCGTCATCCGGCTGCGGAACCCCACCGACGGGACGGTCCGCTTTGACGGTAAGGACCTGATGGACCTGTCGCGCAACGACCTGCGCAAGATGCGGCGCCGGATGCAGATCATCTTCCAGGACCCGTACAGCAGCCTCAACCCGCGGATGACGGTCGGCTCGATCATCAGCGAGCCGCTTGAGACGCACCACCTGGGCAGCAAGACGACCCGCATCGACCGTGTGCGCGAGCTGCTGGCCCTGGTCGGGCTCAACCCGCTGTACACCAACCGCTATCCCCACGAGTTCAGCGGCGGCCAGCGGCAGCGCATCGGCGTGGCCCGCGCCCTGGCGGTGGAGCCTGAGTTCATCGTCTGCGACGAGCCGATCAGCGCGCTCGACGTCTCGATCCAGGCCCAGGTCCTGAACCTCCTGGTCGAACTGCGCGAGAAATTTGGCCTCACCTACCTGTTCATCGCCCACGACCTGTCGGTGGTGCGCCACATCAGCGATCGGGTCGGCGTCATGTACCTCGGCAAGCTGGTCGAGGTCGGCGTGCCGAGCGCGATCTACGAGACGCCGGGCCACCCCTACACCCGGGCCCTGCTGTCGGCGGTGCCGATCCCCGACCCGAAGGCCGAGCGGCGTCGCAAGCGGGTGATCCTGACCGGCGACGTCCCGTCGCCCGCCAACCCGCCGGACGGCTGCCGCTTCCACACGCGCTGCTGGCTGTACGAGCGGCTCGGCCGGCCGGAGCAGTGCCGCACCGAGGATCCCGAGCTGCGGGTCGTTGCCGCCGAGCACCGCGCGGCGTGTCATTTTGCAGAAGAGGCGCTCACCAGCGACGTCGGGGTGGCGCAGCCGGGCGACGCGAGCGTCAGGCGTGGCACCCCTGACTCGGCGACTGCGGGCCTGGCGGCCGAGCAGGCCGCCGCGGTGGGCGCCCATTCGACGGCCGATGACGCGGCTGAGGCCGAATCGGCCCCGACCGGTTCGTCAGCCAGGCCAGACGGCGACGAAGGAGACACGTCCAGCTAGCTGGAAATGAAACCCGCGCCGTATTCCACGTTATGGACGGCGCTGCTAAGGTATGGCGTCGAATGCGCGGCCGCCGGCCGGCGCGACGGTGAGCTAACTACCGGTTCACGAAGAGCGGAGGGTTACCGAATGCGGAGATGGAGATCGTTCTCCACGCTGATGGCGCTCGGCCTCGTGCTCGCTGCCTGCACCAGCGGCAGCCCGAGCGCGGAGCCATCGGGAAGCGAAGCGGCGTCACCGGAGGAGAGCCAGGCTCCCTTCGTGGCCACGAGCTATCCCGAGGGCGGCCCGGCAGATTGCGCCTACGGGGGCGAATTCAGCCAGATCAAGGCAATTGACGAGCTGACGGTGGAGTTCAGCCTGTGCTACCCCGACCCGGCCTTCCTGTCCAAGATCGCATTCACCTCGAACGCGATCAACGACACGGCCTACCTCGAGGCCAACATGGTCAGCCACCTGATCCTGGCAGCGCCGAACGGCACCGGCCCGTACAAGCTCAAGGAGCATGTCCGTGGTGATCACGTCACCCTGGAGCGCAACGACGCGTACTGGGGCGAGAAGGCGATCGCGCAGGAGCTGATCGTCCAGTGGAACGCGGAGGCCGCGGCCCGGCTGCTGGCCCTGCAGGCCGGCACGGTCGATGGCATCGACAACCCGGGACCGGATGACTTCGGAACGATCGAAGGCAACGCCGACCTGGCGTTGGTGAACCGGCCTGCGTTGAACACCTTCTACGTCGGCTGGACCAACACCTTCGCGCCGTTCGACGATCTCGAGGTGCGCCAGGCCCTGGCGATGGGCATCGACCGGCAGCGGATCGTCGACACCTTCTACCCCGACGGGTCGACGGTCGCCGACTACTTCACGCCGTGCGAGATCGCCTTCGCCTGCGAGGGCGACCCGTGGTACGACTTCGACGGGCCTGCTGCCAAGGCGGCTCTCGACGCTGCCCTGGGCCACTCGAACGGGTTCGACACGAAGATCTACTACCGGGACGTGGTGCGCGGCTACCTGCCCGACCCGAGCCTGGTCGCCGTGGAGCTGCAGTCGCAGCTTGCGGACCTCGGCATCACGGCCGTCATCGAGCCGCAGGAGTCCGGCGCCTTCCTCGACAACAATGCGGCCGGCCTGCACGACGGCTTCTACCTTCTCGGGTGGGGCGCCGACTATCCCGACCCGACCAACTTCCTCGACTACCACTTCAACAACCCGGCAAACCTGCAGTTCGGCACTGGCGACGCCTCGATCACCGATCCGCTGTCGGCCGGGGCCCAGACGGAGGACGCCGATGCCCGGCAGGCGGCGTACGAGGAGGCGAACAACGCCATCCGTGACTTCGTCCCCATGATCCCCGTTGCCCACGGAGCCTCAGCCACCGCGTGGAAGGCCGATGTGGTCGGCGCTCACTCGTCTCCGTTGACGAGCGAGCGGTTCTCGGTGATGGATCCCGGCGGGCGCTCGCAGCTGGTCTGGATGCAGAACGCCTATCCGCTCTCGCTGTACTGCGCAGACGAGACGGACGGTGAGACGCTCCGCCTGTGCGAGCAGATCACCGAGCCGCTGTACGAGTACGAGACCGGCGGAACCGACGCCCAGCCGGCGCTGGCGGAGCTCTGCGAAGCCAACGCCGAGGCAACGGTCTGGACCTGCACCCTGCGCAGCGGCGTGACCTTCCACGATGGCGCTCGCTTCGACGCCAGCGACGTGGTGCTGTCGTACGCGGTGCAGTGGGATCTCGATCACCCGCTCCATATCGGTCGAACCGGGTCGTTCGAGTACTGGGGCGCGCTGTTCGCGGCGTTCCTCAATACTCCTCCCGCTGAATAGGATCTAGATCGGGTCCGCGAGGGCCCGCATCGCCCCTGAAGGGGGGG
>JBBDNI010000048.1:0-1531 GCA_040877645.1 Chloroflexota bacterium | reverse complement strand
GCCGCCTCCGGGCGGCGCCCTTCGTGTTTCTCGCGCGTCGTGCAGCGGCTACACTCCGGCGAATGCTGCGCTTCGTGCTGCGGCGCCTGCTGCTGACGATCCCGGTCCTGTTCGGGATCGTCTTCGTGGTCTTCGCGGTCGCACGCCTGCTGCCGGGCGACCCATGCGTCGCCGCGCTCCAGGAGCGCGCCACGCCCGAGGCCTGTGCGGCGTTCAACGTCCGCTATGGACTCGATCAGCCGATCCCCAACCAGTTCTGGATCTACCTGACCGATCTCGCCCGGGGTGACCTGGGCGACTCGATCAGCCAGGGTCGCCCGGTCTCAGAGATCCTGGTCGAGCGCCTGCCGCTGACCCTGGAGCTGACCCTTGTGGCGCTGACGCTGGCGACCATCTTCGGGATCCTGTTCGGGGTCATCTCGGCGGCGAGGCGCAACTCGGCGATCGATGTCGCCACCATGGTCGGCGCCAACCTCGGTGTGTCGACGCCGGTCTTTGTCCTTGGCCTGGTGCTGATCTGGCTCTTCGCCGTGGTGCTCAAGGACACCCCGTTCGTGCTTCCGCCGGGCGGGCGGCTGACCGCGGGCATCACCGTCGTCCCGCTTGCCGAGACGTGGGGCATGGCCGAGGCCCAGGGACCGCTGCGCGCGATCATCGACTTCTTCTCGAACATGTACGTCCTGAACAGCCTGATCACCGGGCAGTGGGAGGCGCTGGTGGATGCCATCCGCCACCTGATCCTGCCTGCCGTCGCGCTGGCCACCATCCCGCTGTCGATCATCGCCCGCATGACCCGCTCGAGCCTGCTCGACGTCCTTGGCCAGGACTACATTCGGACAGCGCGCGCCAAGGGCCTCGGAGAGACCGGCGTGGTGCTGCGTCACGGGCTGCGGAACGCAATCCTGCCGGTGGTGACGGTGATCGGTCTCTCCCTCGGCGGGCTGCTGGCCGGCGCGGTCCTGACCGAGAGTATCTTCGGGCTGTCGGGGATCGGCAAGATGATCACCGAGGGAGTCGCCAGTCGCGACTACGCCGTCGTCCAGGGCCTGACGCTGGTGACCGCCCTCATCTACGTCACCGTCAACCTGATCGTGGACATCAGCTACGGGTTCCTCGACCCGCGGATCCGGCTGCAATGACCGCGTGAGGCGAGCATGACCGTCCTTTCCCCCGGCGCCGACGAGCGGGTCGCCGCTCCCCCGGCGAATCTGTGGCGTGACACACTGCACAACATCCTGAGGCAGCGCGTGGCCCAGGCAGGCCTCTTCCTTCTGGGGATCCTCCTCTTCATGGCGGTGGCTGCGCCGCTGATCTCCACCCATGACCCGACGGATACGATCGGCATCGACGAGGGGCTCCTGGCGCCGGGCGCCCCTCCCGAGCTCAAGGGACCGTGCATCCGCCTGCTCGGGTGCAATGCGGATCGGCCGGAGCACTACCTGGGCATCGACCGCAACGGCCGCGACGTGTACAGCCGGGTCGTCTACGGCGCACAGATCTCCCTGTACATCGGCTTCGTGACGGTCGGCTT
>JBBDNI010000047.1:0-14318 GCA_040877645.1 Chloroflexota bacterium | reverse complement strand
GGAACGACAGGGAGTCCGCTGCGACCCACCACTCCATCACGTCGTAGGCGAGCCGCCCGGCCTTGACCGACGGATCGCCCTCGGTCAGGCGTCGCGCCTCATCGATGTCACACGCGAAGATCGACAGGCCCCGCATCGCGGGGTCCGACTGCTCGCTCAAGGGGCCGTTCACGACGAGCGGCCCGTCGCGCCGCAGCCCGGCGCGGTACGCGAGGTGCTGCGCCTGGAGCGCGTCGAGCTCGGCGTCGGACATGTGCGGCGCGTCGGCCGGGCGACGGAGCAGCACCAGCGTGTAGACGTCGAAGGAATCGGGGATGTTCGGGTCACGAGGCATGGCTCGACCCGACGAGTGTCCCTTCGACCTCCGAGATGGGGCGCACCGATCGCTCGCCGGTGGAGCGCTCCGTCACCTCGGCACCTCCCGCCGCCAGTGAGCGGGGCGAGATGGTGATGACCAACGGCATGCCGAGCAGCTCGGCGTCGGTGAACTTCACCCCGGGCGACTCCTCGCGGTCGTCGTACAGCACCGCGACGCCGACATCGGTCAGGCGCTGGTAGAGCGCGTCGGCGGCTTCCGCCACCGCCGGGTCGCGCGAGGCGCCGATGCTGACCAGGTGGGCGGCATACGGGGCGACCGAGGCCGGCCAGATGATCCCCTTCTCGTCGTGATGCGCCTCCACGATGCAGGCCATCGCCCGCCCCAGGCCGATGCCGTAGCTGCCCATCACGATCAGGCGTCGGCTGCCGTCCTCGGCCAGGTAGGTGGCGCCCAGCTTCTCGGTGAAGTCGGTGCCGAGCTTGAAGATGTTGCCGACCTCGATGCCCTGCCGCAGCACGACGGGGGCACCGCAGGCGGGGCAGGGGTCGCCCTCACGCACGCTGGTGATGTCGACCACCAGAGCTGGCGTGAAGTCGCGCCCGACGTTGACGTTGCGCAGGTGGAAGCCGGGCCGATTTGCGCCCGCGACCAGGTTCGGAGAGCGCGCCGCCAGGTCATCGACTACGACCACCGTGTCGTGCGCGCCGATGGGCGACGCGTAGCCGGGCTCCATGCCCGCCGCCTTGATCTCTTCCGCGTGCGCTGGACGCATGCCGCCGATCGCCTTGACCGCATTGGCGAGCTTGGTCTCGTTCACCTCGTAGTCGCCGCGGACGATGGCCGTCACCAGGCGTCCGTCGCCGGTCACGAAGAAGATCGCCTTGGCGGTACGCTCCTCGCCGACACCCAGGTGCGTGGCCAGCGCCGCGATGGTGGGTGTCTCCGGGGTGGCCACCTCCTGGGTGGGGAGTGGCTTCTCGGCTGCCGTCTCCGGCTTGGTGGCGACCGCGATCTGCTGGTTGGCCGCGTAGTCGCAGGACGAGCAGATCACCAGCGTGTCCTCGCCGGCATCGTTGAGCACCATGAACTCGTGCGCCTGGCTGCCGCCCATGATCCCGACATCGGCTCCGACCACCAGCGTATCGAGCCCCATGCGCCCGAAGATCTTCTCGTAGGCGCCGTAGTGGGCCTGGTACGAGACATCGAGCGCGGCCTCATCCGGGTCGAGCGTGTAGGAGTCCTTCATCACGAACTCGCGGACGCGGATCAGACCGCCGCGCGCCCGCGGCTCGTCGCGGAACTTGGTCTGAAAGTGGTACACGATCGCCGGCAGCTGCCGGTAGCTCTTGACGATGTCGCGCAGCAGATCGGCGACCACCTCTTCGTGGGTCATGGCCAGCACCATGTCGCGCCCGGATCGGTCCTTGAAGCGGACCAGCTCGGGCCCGATCTTGGCGTAGCGGCCAGACTCCCGCCACAGCTCGGCGGGATGCACGACCGGCATCTCCATCTCCTGCCCGCCGATGGCGTCCATCTCCTCGCGGATGACCTGCTCGATGCGCTGGCTGACCCGGAACCCGAGCGGCAGCAGCGTGTAGATGCCGGCGCCCAGCTGACGGACATAGCCGGCTCGCACCAGGAGGCGGTGCGAGACCATCTCCGCCTCGGCGGGGTTGTCGCGCAGCGAGGCGAAGAAGAGCTTGGAGAGGCGCATGGGGGGCGAAGGATAGCGGACCGATGCCAAAAGGGGCGCTCGCGGGGCCTCATCGGCGTATTAGTCGCCACATCACAACCGGGTTGCGCTTTCGCGACCTCATCGGCCGATTTGTCGCCAGATCGCAGCCTGGCTGCTCTTAGCCAGGTTCGACCGCCTTCGCAGACCGATCCGGCGACTAATCCACGCTCAGTTCGGCATGGCGGCGCCGCACCCGCTGCCTTCCAGCGAGCCAAACGGCAATCCCATTGCGATCTGGCAACTTCACCAGCGGCGGATGTGTCGGCCGCTGCTTCACTGCGTTGGCGCGGGCACCCCGTGGCGCTCCGATCGCGTGCCGACCAGGTGCTCGGAGGCGCGAAGCCGGTGAACCGGCAGGATGGCCACGATGATCAGGACGACCGACGCGTACAGGAGTCCATCGATCCCGGCCCAGTCCCCGGCGACGCCACTCGCCAGGGCGCCGATGATCTGCCCGACCCCCAGGAAGACCGAATAGAGACCCATGATCACGCCGCGATCCGCGGGATGCGCCTCGCTCATGTCGGCGAGGAGGCCGAGTGCAGCCGGGGTCGCGCCGGCCATCACGAAGAGGCCGACTGCCGCGATCGCGCCGAGCGCGAGCTGCACCGCCAGCGGCCACGCCTCGGTGTGGTTGAGGGCCAGTGCGGCCGCAAGCATTATCAGGGCGCCGGCCAGGCCGATGGCGATGATCGTGGTCCGGCGGATCGATCGGAACCGGTTCCCCCAGTACCACAGCCCGGCGATGAAGATCAGACCCGCAGCCCCAAAGCCGATGCTGACGCTCGTCGGGCTGAAGCCCTGCATCAGCAGCTGGTCGTGAAATTGGGCGGGGGGTTCTCGGACCAGCTGGAAGACCGACTGGGTGGCCCATGAGCCCAGGACCGCGTTCAGCGCGATCCAGGTGGGGGCGAGGAGCCAGACATGGGACGAGCGCAGGATGCGCAGATAGCGGCCGAAGTCCATCCCCGTGGGCCGAACGTGATGTGGTCCGGCAGCCCGTTCGTCGTCGCTGGCCTCGTGATGCAGCTCGGCCACGCCCCATCGGTAGATCGCAAATGAGCCCAGGTAGATACCGGCGTTCAGGAGGAAGCCCCCACGGCCCAGGGTGTCGAAGATCGGGCCGGCAGCCACGATCCCCAGCCCGATGCCGGCCAGCGTCGCGGCCTCGAAGCGGGCGACGGCGCGCCCCCGGATGGACTGGTCGCCCGATGTCGAGAGGGCGATGTAGCCAAGGATCGAGGGGATCGACGCCGCTGCCGCACCACCCTCCAGCAGTCGCGTGCCGCCCAGGATCCAGAGGTCCACCACAAAGGCGGTGGTGAAGACCGCCACGAGCCCGAAGATGGGGCCGATCTGCATGATCCGATGGGCGCCGAATCGGTCGGAGAGGTACCCGAACAGTGGCGACAGGGCGAGCTCGGCGGCGAAGTAACTCGCCGTGAGGATGCCAACCGTGGTGCTGTCGACCTGCAGCCCGCCGAATTGCGGCAGATCGTCGAGGTAGTAGACCAGCAGTCCGCCCGTCAGGCCGGTGCTGAACCGCAGCGTGAACGTGCCAAGCAGCACCGATTTGAGGGAGCGGTTCACCTCGGGTCGCCCGGCGAGTCTTCCGCCGGGGCAGGGGAGTCAGGTGCCGCGATGGCGGGCGCGGCGTCGGCGATCAGGCGGTGATGGTGACGACGGCGGAATCGCGCGGCGACGAGGGTGCCACCGCCCAGGATGACGAGCCCGCCGCCACCGATCGCCGCGCGCAGCTGGCCCGCCGATTCGGCGCCCTCCCGGGTCGCGAGTGCCTCGGCGGCGTCGTCGGCAGCGGTATCGAGATTCTCGTCCTCGAATGCGTCACGCGCAGATTCCAGGGTCGCCTCGGGATCCGACCCGAGCAGGCCCAGGATCTCGAAGGGGCTCTTCTCGTCGTCCAGGCGATCCGTCGCCGCAGCGATGCCGGCCAGCACGCCGAGCTCATGCGTGGCCTCCTCGAAGGCTGCGGCCAGACCATCGTCGCCCTCGAATGCGTCCTGGAGAGCCGCGGGCGGCGTCAGACCCAGCTCGCCGGCATCGGCGGCAATCTCGTCGCGGGCGGCGAGCACTTCGGCGGCCAGGTCAAGGTCCGCCTCCGCCGCCTCGAACTCCCACGACCCCATCGCGTAGCGAAGGTCCGTCGGCAGGTTCCAATCGGCGGCCTCGAGGACCACCGCCGCGTAGTGCTCGCGCGCATCAGCGCGATCCGCCATCGCGCCCTGCTGATCGGTGCTGACGACCCATTCGATCCACAGGTCGTCATAGGTGCTGCCGGTCCGTTCGTCGAGCAGGTCGAGCACCTGCTGCCAGCCGTCCAGGTCGAAGTCGACGCCAGTCGCGGGAGCGCCCGCGCTGTTGGCAGGCTGGTATGCCATCTCGGCGGCGTCGACCGCGCGCCAGACCGATTGCAGGCCCGCCACGCCCGCCCGCTCGAAGATGAGGACCGCGAGGTGGTAGCTCGCCGCGTAGGCGTACTCCTCGACGCCGAGCTCGACCGCGCCGATGACTCCCCAGTCGTTGAGCGCGATCTTGAACTCGAGCAGCTCATCGGTCAGGTCGAACACCTCACCGCCGCGGCCGATCGACTCTGCCGCGCGGACCGCGTAGAATTCCGCCCAGGCCTCTCCGATCCAGCGGCCCCGCAGGAAGTCGCCGTTGAACCAGACGTGGGCGGCCTCGTGCAGCCCGACGACGCCATCCGCGTCGTATCGGACCCGGATGATGCCGGTCAGCCGGTTGTAGATGCCGGCGTACTCACCCAGCCGGCTGGTCGCCGCCTCCTCGACGACCAGGGTGCCAGGGGCGTCATACGGCAGCCCGATGAGGTCCTCGAGCGCGGGCAGGCCAGCGGTCAGGAGACTGGTCATGGCGGTTCCCCAATCCTGATCGTCCTGCCAGGCCCGGACCTGGACGGGCGCCGATTCGCCGCCGCCGAGCTCGATCTCCAGCAGCGTGTCGGTGAAGGCGCCGGGCCGATCGCCCGAGACGAAGGCGAAGAAGGCGAACGGGTCAGAGAGCACGCCCGTCGAGAGGACGACCTCGCCCTCCGCACCAGTCGACGAGGTCAGCGTCGCGCCCTGCACATCCGGTCGGAAGCCGCCCGGCAGGACCACCGTGACGCTGCTGCCAGGCTCGGCCTCCGACCCGAAGGCCCAGATCGGAAAGGCAACGATGCTCGGGCTGATCCGAAAATCCCGATCGGGAGCCCCTCCCGGATCGGGGAGGTCGAAGGCCACTCGGAAGGGGTAGCTCTCCTGGTAGTAGACCCAATCCGCGAAGGTCACGGTCACCGCCACGAAGTCGGGATCGCTGGGGTCGACGTCGACGGCAAGGGTGTCAGCACCGGACGAGGCGGTGAAGTTGGTGGCGCCAGCCTGTGCCGCGAATTCGGTCGCCGGGTAGTAGGCGAGGCCGTCAGCCGGGTTCGGCGTGTACGAGGTTGCGACCGCATCGATGGTCACGTGGATGCGCCGATCCTCGGGCAGCGCCTGGTACGTCGTCTGGGCGATCATCACCAGTCCGCGATCTGCCGCCCTGGCCTGATGGCCGCCGGGAAGGCTGGCCGGGGCAGTGGCCAGCACGACCAGCGCGGCCGATGCCGCCAGAGTGGCGATGCGACGCGGCGCTTGGCGCATGACCTCCGCAGGATATGCGGAGTCGGGGTCAGGCGCTCTTGGCGAAGGCCTCGAGGCCGAAGGCGATCTCCAGCTGCTCCGCGGGCCGGAAGCCGACCGCGGCCTTCGGCGGCTCACCCGGCGCGAAGAATGCGACGGTGGGGATGCTCATCACCCCGTAATGCATGGCGGTGTGCTGATTGGCGTCCACGTCGAGCTTCATCACGTCGACCGAGCCGGCGTACTTCTCAGCCAGCTTCTCGATCTCGGGTGCTACCAACCGGCAAGGCCCGCACCACGCGGCCCAGAAGTCGACGATGACTGGCTTGTCGTTCTGGAGCACCATCTGCTCCCAGTTGGCGTCGGTCGCCTCTCGGACGTTCGACATCGGTCTTGAAGGGTCCTTTCTTCGTCGCTGGTCACCCGGCGACCTGTCGGAGGATGCGGTAGACGTCGAGCACCTCCGGGTGCGCGAGCCGATAGAAGACCGTGCTCCCCTCGCGACGGCTGGCAACGATGCCCGCCGCGCGCAGCACGGCGAGGTGCTGACTCATGTTCGGCACCTGGCAGCCGATGTCGCGCGAAAGATCGCTGACCGAGCGCTCGCCGTCGGCGAGTCGCTCGACCACGCACAGCCGCTTGGCATCGGCCAGCGCCCGCGCAATCGCGGCCGCGCGTCGGCGGAGCGTGTCAGAGGCGAGCGTGGCTTCCATCTGCCCAGATTCTCTCACTGCTTGCGCAAGCACGCAAGTCCTCCGATCGCTGGAGCGCCGTCGATCGCGACAGCCGAGGTGTCACGCGGCGTGCTCAGCATGCGCGCATGACCATTCAACTTACGTGTCCATGGTGCGCCGTCGAGGCCGCCTTCACCATCAACCAGGCCGATGAGGAGCTCGTGTGCGAGGGCTGCGCCACGCACGTCGACTTCGCGCCGGATCCGATCGTCACCTACGAGCTGCTCTACGCGTCGGCAGCCTGAGGCAGTCAGCTCTCGTCGATCTCGATCGTGTCGATCCGGTCGCCGGGAGCCGTGTCTCGCCCTGGGTCTCGCTCGCGGATGCTGTTGAGCACCTCCATCCCCTCGGTAACGCGGCCGAACACGGTGTGGCGCCCGTCGAGGTGCGGCGTGGCCCCGAAGGTGAGGAAGAACTGCGAGCCGTTCGTGTTCGGGCCGGCGTTCGCCATTGACAGGGTGCCGGCGCCATCATGTCGGCGTTTGGCAACGAGCTCGTCGCCGAACTGATAGCCGGGTCCGCCACGCCCGGTTCCGGTCGGATCGCCACCCTGGGCCATGAATCCGGGGATCACGCGGTGGAAGGTCGTCTTGTCGTAGAAGCCGCTGCGCGCCAGGTTCACGAAGTTCTCGACCGTCAAGGGCGCATCGGTGGCGAACAGCTCGCACACAATCGCGCCGCGCTCGGTCTTGAACCGCGCCGCGTACGTCTTGGTGGTGTCCAGCGCGCCGCTCGGCGGCGTCGGTCGGTCAGGCATGCAGACTCCGAGAGTGCGGAATGGGACAGATCGATCCTACCGGACGAGCCGCGCTCGCGCTCAGCGACGAGAGAGAAGGCAGAACGTCGGAACTCTGACGTCGCGCGCTCGCTCCCGCGACAGGTTCCAGGCCTGCCATGCCTGGCCTGGCTCATCGAGGGCAAGCCACTTGGTCCAGGTCTCGATGGCATGCTCGGCCTCGCTGCCCACCGGTGACGGCAGCGAGCACACGCTATCGGCCAGAACGGACAGGGCGTCGTCGCCGAGCGAGGCGAGGTAGTACACGTCAAGGCCCGTCTCACCTCCGGGCGCAACGAATTCGGGATGCTGCGCGCGCTGGATGTTCTGTTCGGCGATGAGCCGAACAGGTCCAATGAGGTTGAATGTGACGCCAAACAGGATCGACAGGCCAAGCATGCCGTGCAGCAGCCATCGGCTCCGGTTCGTTGCCAGGGTCACCACCGCGATAAGGCAGCCGATCGCCAGCCACACGATGGCTGCCAGGACGTAGAAGCGAAGCTCGGTCCAGCCGTACGCCTCCTGGTACAGGCGCAGTCGCAGGACCGCTGACGCGAGCACGACAGCGGTGAGGACCACCAGGCCGATGGCGCCGGCAAGGTATGCCCGAGTCCGACGGACCACCAGCCACTCGCCGGCCAGGATCAGCCCGCCGACGACGAAGGCCACGGCCAAGAGCTCGAAGAAGCCGCGTCGCGCGTACTCGGCGTAGGTCAGGTCACTGGCGGCCAGCGTGTCCTGTCCGCCGAAGAGGTAGACAGCCTGCAGGGCAACGAAGCCGACGAAGAGGGCGTCGAGCACGACGAGGACGGTTGTCGCTTCGCCTGACCCGAGGCGCATGAGGGGCTTCCTCGGCGTCGTGGCCTCGCCGGGCGCGTCCCCGCCGCCGACCACCACGAGGACAAGCAGACCGGCTGCCAGCCAGGCGACGACGAGGGCCAAGGCGATTCGCGCGGGCAGGCTACCGAGGTCGAGATCCCAATTGAACAGGTCCTCCGCGATCCGGGCGAAGACAGCGTCTGCAGCGGCGAACAGAGCGACGAACAGGATCACGAGCGGGAGGGCGATGAGCAGCCCGCGGAGGAGAGGTCCGGCTCGCTGAAGATAGGGCTGGCCTCCACCCAGGGGCAACGCCTGCCGCATCGCAGCCACGACCCGCCGGCCGCCGATCGTGGCGGAGAGGGCCACGCGCCCGCCGAGCGCCAGGAGTCCCTCGAACGACCGCTCGACGACGCCCAGGCCGCCGAAGCTGGCGAGGGACGCGCCGGTGAGAGCGAGTGCGCCGAGCACATCCAGGGTGACGAGGGTCGGGTCGCCCCGCAACGCGGCGAAGGCGGAGAGTGAGATCGCGGCGATCGGGAGCCAGGCGTCGCGTGCTCTGGGGAGAGGTCGGCCGGCTGGACGGAGCAGCCAGCCAGCGGCGAGCAGCGCTACGAAGAAGATCGGGACGTTGATCCCGAGTGCCGTGTCAACGAACAGCCACTGGTCGAGCAGCCCGATGGCGACGGCAGCGACGGCGATCGTCCGCGCGCTGTTGAGCAGGGCCGATCCCGAATTCATCGGGGTGTCAATGCTCGATGTCGATCACCAGGCGGCTCGGCGTCGCGAGGGTGAGAACCCGGAGGCACCCGCCCCCGTCGAGGCCGAGGTACCAGGTGCTGACAGCCTCGAAGTCACCGCCCTCGATCAGGTGCACGACCTGCGGCAGGTCCGGCTCGAACTCGGTGGGTCCGGCATAGGTCACGACGCCGTCCGGCGACACCCGGCTGGCGTTATCCATCGTCAACTGCAGGAAGGCGGTGCCGTTCACGTCGAACGGGAGCCCGCTGCCATCCTGGTGGAAGGGCGGCAGAACCGCCTCGATCAGGGTCTGCGGGATGCCACCGGTGAACTCGAAGACGACACGATCGTAGCCAGCATGCTCAGCGACCCGCACGTCGGTGATCTGGGCACGCTCGGCCGTGGCTGGAATTGCCACCGTGGGCGTGCACGCGAACGCCGGCAGGCTCTCGGTCGGCTCACTGGGGGCGGCACTGGCCGGGACGCTGGCGGCCGCCGATGGCGACGCGCTGGCTGCTTCCGACGGTGAGGTTGACGGCGCGAGGCTGGCCGAGGCGCTCGGCGGGCCCGAGCTCGGCGATGGGCTCGCCGCGGTGCAGCCGGCGACGGCGAGGACGGCGATCAGGGTCAGCGCGGCGGCCATCCGGCGCGTCATCGGTGAACGAGTCATGTTCGCTGCTCCTACTGGTCGGCCGCGGCGCGGATGGCGCCGGGCTGCCTCTCTGACGGAGAGGGTAGGCGATCCGTTACTGGCGCTCCCGCGCCGGCGACTCCCCGATCCGCGCCTGGAGCAGCTGGCGCTCGGCCGGGTTGTCGGTGAGCTCCAGGGCTCGGAGATCCGCCTCACGCGCCTCGGTCGGGCGTGACAGGCGACGAAGCAGCTCGGCGCGAGCGGCGTGGAACAGGTGGTACCCGTCGAGGCGAACGACCAGTGGCTCGATCTCGGCCAGGGCCGCAGCCGGGCCGGCCAGCTCGGCGAGGGCAAGCGCGCGGTTCAGCGCCACCACCGGCGTCGGCTGGAGTTCGAGGAGGCGGCCGTAGAGGGCCACGATCTCGGCCCAGTCGGTATCCGCGTACGAGGCCGCGTCGGCGTGGATGGCCACGATCGCGGCCTGCAGCCCGTACGGTCCGGGAGGCCCCATCCGCAGCGCGCGGTCCAGAAGGGTTCCCGCCTCGCCAATCGCGTCCCGATCCCAGCGGGAGCGATCCTGGTCGGCGAGCAGGATCAGCGATCCGTCCGGCGCGAACCGCGCCTCCACGCGGGCAAGATGGAGACGCATGAGTGCCAAGAGGGCCAGCGGCTCCGCCTCGTCCGGCATGAGTCGCACCAGGAGCGAGGTGAGCCACTCGGCATCGGTGGCGAGCTCGCGGCGTGCGGCGACCGCGCCGTCGGAGGCGAGATAACCCTCGTTGAAGACGAGGTAGAGGACGGCCAGCACCCCGTCGAGCCGGTCGGGGAGCTCGGCGCTCTCCGGGACGCGGAACGGGATCCCGGCATCCCGGATCTTGCGCTTGGCGCGAACCAGCCGCTGGGCCACCGTCGACTCCGGCACGAGGAATGCCCGTGCGACCTGGGACGTCTCGAGGCCGCCGACGGTGCGCAGCGTGAGCGCGACCTGCGCCTCGCGCGAAAGCGCGGGGTGGCAGCAGGTGAAGAGGAGTCGGAGCCGGTCGTCGGCTCCCAGCGGCCCGCCGGTGGCGATCGGTCGCTCCATCTGGTCAGCCTCCTCTCCGAGCTGGGTCAGCCGCTGGCGGTACCGGGCGTCGCGCCGCAGCCGGTCGACTGCGCGCCTGCGCGCCGTGGTCATCAGCCAGGCGCCCGGATTGCGGGGCAATCCGTCGACCGGCCAGTGTTCGAGGGCCGCCACCGCCGCTTCCTGGACCAGCTCCTCGGCGAGGTCCCAGTCGCCCAGGATCCGGACCAGCGATGCGACCAGCCGCGTCCGCTCTTCGCGCAGGACCAGCTCGAGGGACGCGTCGACCGCGTGGCGCTCCGTCAAGCGAATCCCGCGTGCAGCTCAGCGCTCGACGATCGGGCGGATCTCGAGGGTGTCCATCATGGCCGGCCAGGACGAGGCCAGCCGAATCGCCGCGTCGAGGTCGGGGAGCTCCAGGATGCCGTAGCCGGCGACCATCTCCTTGCCCTCGACGAACGGCCCGTCGGTGACCGTCGTCTCGCCCGATGGGCCGCGGCGGATCGTCGTCGCCGTCGATGACGGCTGCAGCTCGTGGCCGTCGAGGATTCTGCCGGCGGCGGCGTGCTCGCCCCACCAGGCCTTCACCTTCTCGTACAGCGCGGCCTGCTCCGCCTCGTCCAGGTGCGCCCAGGCGTCCTCGGCCCCGGCGATGATGAGCATGTACTTCATCGGTCCCAACTACCTCGCGCGTGCATCCAACATCATGACGACGAACGGCGAGGCCCGCCGACGACACGACCTCACGTGCGCGGCGGAGACACCGTTCTACAGCGTGTGACCGGTTACTTCATAATGGACCGATGACCACCGGCGCGCGTCGACCATCCACGCTGGCGGTGGCCACGGCGCTCGGCACCGTCTACATCGTCTGGGGCTCGACCTACCTGGCCATCGCCTACGTGGTCGAGAGCATGCCGCCGCTGCTCGCGGCGGGCGTCCGCTTCCTGGTGGCCGCATTGGCGCTCACCGCCTTCCTGGTTGCCCGCGAGCGATGGCGACGACGGCGGGGCATCGCCAGCGAGGGCCTGCAGTGGCCGTCCGCAGTCGAATGGCGCACGGCTGTGATCGTGGGCGGACTGCTCCTGCTCGGCGGCAACGGGATGGTCATGGTCGCCGAGCAGACGATCCCGTCCAGCATCGCGGCGGTCGTCATCGCCACCACGCCGATCTGGCTCAGCGTCTTCGACGCCCTCCTGACCCGTCGGATGCCGAGCCGGCTGGCCATCGGGGGGCTCCTGGTCGGGCTGGGCGGGGTGGGCATCCTGCTGATGCCGTCGACTGGCATCGATGCCTTCGATCCGGCCGGCATCGGCCTCCTGGTGGTAGCTGAAGTCTGCTGGGCCTCCGGCTCGCTGTATGCCCGTCGCGGCCCTCTGCCGCGCAGCCAGCTGCTGGGTACCGGGATGCAGCAGCTGGCGGGCGCAGTCCTGCTGCTGGCCGTTGGGGCGTCGTTGGGCGAGATCGGTCGCTTCGACCCTGGCGCAGTGACGACCGCCTCGCTGCTCGGGCTGGCGTTCCTGATCATCTTCGGATCTCTGGCGGCGTTCACCGCCTACGGCTGGCTGCTGAACCACGTGGCCGTCACCACGGTGGCCACCTACGCCTACGTCAATCCCGTCGTGGCCGTCGCGCTGGGCGTCGCCTTCCACGGCGAGACACTCTCCCCGCGCTCACTGCTGGCGGCGGCGCTCATCATCGGGGCGGTGGTGGCGATGGTCGGCGGACGGCCGCGTGAGGCGGAGGAGACCGGCCCGTCGCCCGAAGTGGCGACCCTCGAGGCGAAGACCGAAGCTCGTTAGCTAGCTCCGCAGGGAGCCGCGCCAGACGGCGAACCCAATCGACGCGAGCGCGATGAGCATGAGGCCCGCGAGCACCACGGGCGGATCGACCCCGAACCAGGTGCCGACGGGCTGAGGCCCGGCACTCGGAACCGCCGATGGTGTGGGCGTCGCCACGGCGGTCGGCGCCGCGGTCGGGCTGGGCGATGGGGTCGGGCTGGGGGATGGGGTCGGGGTCGCGGTCGGGATCGGCAACCCGGTAATCGGGTCGACCATCGTGAAGTTGGTCCAGAGGTACTCCCGAATGGTCAGCCCGGATTCGTGGACCTTCGCGGCCATCTCCCGCCCCAGGTAGCGCCAGTGCCACGGCTCGTAGTGGAAGCAGGTGACGTCCGAGAAGAGGGCGCCGCCCTCGCCCCGCGGGTAGCTCAGGACCCACCCGTACCTCCAGGCGTTCTCCGCCATCCATGCTCCGGCCGGAGTCGTGGCCCAGTCGCCCTCCAGCGCGCTCCCGCCACCCTTGCTCATGAAGTCGATCGTCAGGCCGAGCTGATGCTCCGAATGGCCAGGTCGCGCCGAGTACGTAACGGCGTCGTCGTAGCCGTCCACGGCGACCCACCCGTTGAAGCTGGCGACCTGCTCCTGGTAGCTGCGGTAGGGGCTGTTGACCGCGATCGGGGTGCCGGCCTCGGCTGCTGCCTGGGCCATGGCACGGAGATCGTCGATGGCGACCTGGCGGATGAGCCCAGGGCCGGAAATGCCCGCCTCGCTCACCGGCACGAGATCGGGTGGCACGTAGTCCTCCCCGACGGTCAGGAGCCAGTCCACGAGCGTGGTGCTCCAGCTGTCGTAGTCCCGTGGGACGGTCGTGATCTCGGCGAGTCGGCATGCCGGGAGCGGCCCGACAGCAGCGACGGGGGGCGGAGCAGTCGCCGGGGCAGCGAGAAGCCCGCCCCCGAGGACGAGCCCGATGGCGAGCGCACGGAGTGCGCGCAACGTGCGCGAGGCCCGGCGTTCGTTCGCGCGCGTACCGTTGACGGGTTGGCGCCCTACGCCGCTGAGAGGAGCGGAAGTGTCGTCGAGTGTGTTCATCGCTGCCTGCGGGCTACCATAGCGCCGTGAAGCCACGAACGTCGCTGCGAGGAGTCGCCGCGGCTGCGGTCGTGACGCTGCTCGTCGGATGCGTGAGCCCAAGCCCCAGCCTCGTGCCGTCCCCCAGTCCCACCCCGACTCCCCAGCCGACCCCGACGCCAACTCCCATCCCCCCGGTCGCCTTCCCGCTGGCCGTGGTTACCGGCATCACGAACCTCAAGGCGACGATCACCCTCGACGAGCTGGCGACCCTCGCCAGCGGCGGCCAGCTCGTGATGCCCTGCGGTGTAACGATCGATCGGCCGACACTGACGGCCACCGCATCCTGCGTCGCGGCAGACCAGATCGGTGCGGAGCTCCGTGCCGACCAGGCGCTCGTGGCGCTCCTGCCGCCGGGCCTCGTCGAGCCGGCAACGAAGGTCCTCTCGATCGCCGGCGAGGGGCCGTTCGGGCTCTTCGGGCCTGACCTCTTCGGCGACCCGGAAGAGCGGGCGCTGCCCTACCCGGTCATGGGGTCGGCGCCGGCGGACGGTCCCGGCGCGCTCGACCCGGCCTGGACCGCGTATGACGCATCGCAGACCTGGACCCTGACCGCGATCGGGAGCCTCTGCGCGGATCGGGTGGCTGCGTACCACGCCGTCACCCTGGGCAAGGGCTGGGATTGGCCCTTCAACGGCGGGACTGCGACGTACACGGGTGGGCCATTCACCAACCCGAACCCGCCGGCCGGCATCTCCGCCTACCCGATCGTCAAGTCGGTCGAGGCTGGCGACGACGGCATCACGGCCAGCATCAGCAGGCGATCCGATGTCGCCCTCGCGGATCACAAGTGCCCGATCCTCACCAACGAGCAGTGGGCGCCGACCCAGACCGGCCCGCCGAGCCTGGCCGTGCCGGAGGCGGTCCTGACCAGGTGGAAGGACTTCCTCGGCATCGACGCCGTGTATCTCGCGGCCGACCACCAGAGCGATCGGGGCGTCGCCGGCATCA
>JBBDNI010000046.1:0-14388 GCA_040877645.1 Chloroflexota bacterium | reverse complement strand
ATCGACAACCTCTTCAAGGAAGGGGCGATGGTCCACTACGAGCCGCTCAAGCACTGCCACGTCTCCGGGCACGGCTCCCGGGAGGAGCTGAAACTGATGCTCGGCCTCGTCAAGCCGCGCCACTTCATCCCCGTCCACGGGGAGTATCGGATGCTCGTGCAGCATGGCCTGCTGGCCGAGGGCGCCGGCGTCCCGATCGACGGCATCTTCGTGCTCGAGAACGGCCAGGTGGTCGAATTCGACGGGAAGAAGGCACGCCTGGCCGGCTCAGTGCCGGCGGGCGCCGTCCTGGTGGACGGCATCGCGGCGATCGACGGCGTCGACGGCGTGGTGCTCCGCGATCGGCGGATGCTGGCCTCCGACGGGGTAGTCATGGTGGCGCTGACCGTAGACCGGGCCACCGGGCAGGCCGTCTCCGGGCCTGACCTCGTCGGCCGCGGCTTCCTGTCGGATCCCGACGACCCGGTCATGGCCGCCGCCTGTGAACACCTGACCAAGGCGCTCCTGCAGCCGAGCTCGGACGCGCATGCGGCCGAGGCCGGCTACCTGAAGGCCAAGATCCGGGATACCCTCTCGCGGTTCTTCTTCGAGCGCACCAAGCGGCGCCCGATGATCCTGCCGATCGTGATGGAGGTCTGATGCGCCGGTGAGGAGCCGTCGGTCCAACGGGTCGCGCCGCAGCAGCTCGCGCCGCCGGAAGGCGTCGACCACGGTCAACATCAGCGGGCGCGTAGCCCGCGAGGTGCTGGCCCTGGTGCTGGTGCTGGCGGCGATCGTCAGCACCATCGCCCTGTTCGCGCCAGAGGCGGGCATGATCGTGCGACCCTGGCACGACGCCCTCGCCTACCTGCTGGGCTGGGGGATCGCCTTCGCGCCGGTGCTCCTGGCCGGCTTCGCGTTCATGCTCTGGCTGAAGACGATGCCGGCAGAGCGATGGATGGCCGCCACCGGCGCGGCGGTCATGTCCGTCGGGCTGCTGGGGATGTTCCACCTGGTCGGCGGCGACGGAGCGGCGGGCGTCGACCGGGGTGACGGCGGTGGCGCGATCGGGTACGCCGCCAGCGTCTCGTTGAGCCGCGCCATCGGCGCCGCCGGGGCATGGACGGTGCTCGGCCTGCTGGTGGTGGTCGGCCTGCTGCTCTACTTCAACATGACGGTCGGTGACCTGATCGCCGCGTGGCTGCGACGCCGCGACGAGCGCGCCGAGCTGGCGGCAATCGAGGCTCGCCAGGCAACGGGGCGCGGGCGTCCCGACCCGATCCCGGCAGCTCCCCAGCCACCTGGCCTGATGGACCGCATGCGCGCCGCGCTGGGGGGGACTTCCGAGACCGACGAGCCGCCGCTGATCCTGCGTCGTTCGCGCCCGCCGGGAGGAGGGACCACGGCCGTTGCTCGCCCGCGCGACGTGCCCCTGCCGGTGGTGGCCGAGCTCGCCGACGCTCTGCCGGGGCAGCAGCTCACCGTCGAGGAGCTCGAACACGAGGAGACGGCACACCTGGCCGAGGTCGAGCAGCATGACGCTGTCGATGCGGCGCTCGAGGCGGCGACCCGCAGCTGGGAGCTGCCCGAGGTCGGACTCCTGGACGACGCGCCGGCCAGCAGTGCCGCCCAGCTCGACCTGACCGCCAAGGGGCAGCGCATCCGCGACACGTTGGCCCACTTCGGCATCGGCGTGAAGGTGGCCCGCATCCAGGAAGGGCCGGTCGTCACGCAGTACGCCCTCGACGTCGAGCCGGGAATCAAGCTGTCGCGCATCGAGGGGCTGGCCGACAACCTGGCGCTCGACCTGAAGGCGCGCTCGATCAGGATCCAGGCGCCGATCCCGGGCGAGCCATACGTCGGCATCGAGATCCCGAACAGCGCCTTCGACCTGGTAACCCTCAAAGAGGTGCTCAGCTCCCCGAACTTCGAGGAGGCGGCGATCGGCAGCAAGCTCGCCTTTGCGCTGGGCCAGGACGTGGCCGGCCAGCCGTTCAGCGCCGACCTCTCGCGGATGCCGCACGTGCTGATCGCCGGCGCCACCGGATCAGGCAAGAGCGTGTGCGTGAACTCGATCATCTGCTCGCTGCTGATGCGAGCCACCCCGACCGAGGTGAAGCTGATCCTGATCGACCCCAAGCGAGTCGAGATGGCGCAGTACAAGGGCATTCCGCACCTGCTGACCGAGGTGATCGTCGACAACGACAAGTCGGTCAACGCCCTGAAGTGGACGGTCGGCACCATGGAGAGTCGCTACCACGAGTTCGCGCAGCGCGGCGTGCGGAATATCGCCGGCTACAACGAGGCACTGCGCAGCGGCGAGCCGCGGATGCCGTACATCGTGATCGTCATCGACGAGCTGGCCGACCTGATGATGGTCAGCGCCTACGAGGTCGAGGCGACCATCACCCGCATCGCGCAGCTGGCGCGAGCGACGGGCATCCACCTGGTGGTCGCCACCCAGCGTCCATCGGTCCAGGTCATCACCGGCCTGATCAAGGCCAACATCCCGTCGCGGATCGCCTTCGCCATGACCAGCGGCGTCGATTCGCGCACGATCCTGGACGCGGTCGGGGCCGAGGACCTGCTGGGCCGCGGCGACATGCTCTACCAGCCGATCGACGCGCCCCGCGCGGTGCGGCTACAGGGCGTGCTGGTGACCGACGGCGAGATCGAGACGCTGGCGCGCCACTGGCGCGCGCAGGGCGGCCCGCAGTACCGACCCGAGGTCACGGCCCCGCGTCGCGACGGCAAGGCCGGTGGACGGCCGGGTGACGGGGAAGGGGAGGACGACGGCGATGCGCTCCTCACCCAGGCGATCGATATCGTGCGTCGCTCGGACAAGGCATCCGCATCCCTGCTCCAGCGTCGCCTGCGGATCGGGTACGCCCGGGCGGCACGCATCCTGGACCAGATGGAGGACCGCGGCATCGTCGGGACTGCTGACGGCAGTCGCTTCCGCGAGGTGCTCATCACGCCCGATGGCTGGGGAGGCGACGTCGGTCGCGACGACGACGGAGAGTGACGGAGCGCGAGCCGACCAAGCTCGGCGAAGTGCTGCGGACCGCTCGCGAGGCAAAGTTCATCGACCTGGCGCGCGTCGAGCGCGACACGAAGATCCGGGTCCGCTACCTGGCCGCACTCGAGAGCGGGGAGTACCGCGACCTGCCGGGGACCGTCTATACCCGCGGCTTCCTGCGCAACTACGGCCTCTACCTCGGCCTTGACCCCGACTACCTGGTCGACCTGTATCGGCTGGAGATTGGCGGCTCAGCCGACCGTCGAACAATGCCCCTCCCGCCGCAGCCGATTGCCGCCCGTCAACGGCGACCATTGGTGGTCACCTCCAGCGCGGTGGCGGCCGTCATCCTGACCCTGCTGGTGGTTGCCTTTGCCGTCTACCTGGTCGGTGAATTCGTCACCTTCGCCCGGACACCCGACCTGCGGATCACCGATCCTGCGGCTGACCTGGCCTCCTTCGACGGCGCGCAGTACCTGATCGCAGGCATCACCGAGCCGAACGCGACGATCACGACCGATGGCCTGCGCGAGAACCCCAGCGCGAAGGCCGACGCCGAAGGGGGATTCAGCGTGCTCGTCGGCCTGGTGCCGGGGGCCAACGTCATCACCCTGGTGGCAAACGACCCGCTCACCGGGCGCAACAGCGCCGCTGTTCGCCGCACGATCACCGTCGTCGGCGACGCAAGCCCCAGCCCCGGCGGCCCGATCGAGATCAGCCAGCCTGCGGAAGGGGAGACGGTTGCCGGTGGCAGCGTGCGCGTCGCGGGCACGGCACCGCCGCATGCACGCCTCAGCCTGACGGCCGTCTCCGTCGCGCCGCCGGTGCCATCCTTCACCGTGCGCAATCTGGCCGGTCAGACGATTGCGGTGGCGACCGCATCCGGACCGACGCCGGAGCCCCAGACGATCGTCGCCGCGGCAGACGGAACATTTGAGGCAGAGCTCGCGTTGGCGCCCGGCAGCTGGGACCTGTCGGTGGCGGAGGTCGGCGCCGAGCCGACCGAGGCGATGGTGCTCCACATCGTCGTCGGCCCGGACGAAGGACTCCACGGTACGGTGACCATCGTCGGAGGAGCCTCCTACCTCGAAGTTGACGAGGACGGCGTGCCGAAGGCCGGCATCTCCGGCCGCAACGCCCAGCCAGGCGACGTCATCACGCTGGAGGCGGTTGGCGCGCTGCGCATCCGCGTCGGCAACGCGGGCGGGGTGCGACTCACCGTCAACGGCATCGACCTGCCATCGATGGGAGCGGCCGGCGCGGTCGTGGAATGGAGCATCGTTCGGGTGCCCTGAAGGGGGAAGATACGAAACCGGAAGACGGCAGGGAGGTGAGATGGCCGATTCATCGTTCGATGTAGTCAGCGACTTCGATCAGCAGGAGCTGGTGAACGCGCTCGACCAGGTGCGCCGCGAGGTTGCCACCCGGTACGACTTCAAGGGATCGAAGGTGTCGCTCGAGCTCGGCAAGGGCGAGATCACGCTCCATGCTGACGACGACTTCCGGGCGGCATCGGTCAAGGACCTGCTCCAGACCAAGGCGGTGCGCCGCGGCCTGTCACTGAAGGTCTTCGACTGGGGCAAGCTCGAGCCGGCGGCCGGCAGCACGGTGCGGCAGCGGATCGGGCTGCATCGGGGCCTCACCTCCGAGCAGGCGAAGGAGATCGCCAAGATGGTGCGCGACCGGTTCCCGAAGGTGAAGCCCCAGATCCAGGGCGACGCGGTGCGGGTCGTCGGCAAGAGCCGGGACGAGCTGCAGGGCGTCATCGGCCACCTGCGCGGGCTCGACTACCCGGTGGCGCTGCAGTTCATCAACTACCGATGATCCCCCCTGGCAAGGCCGATCTGGTCCGCGCCGCGGAGGCGCTTAGTGCCGCGCTGCGTGCGCGCGCCTGGCAGCTGGCGACCGCCGAGTCGTCCACCGGGGGACTGATCGGGCACATCATCACCCTGACCGCCGGTGCCAGCGACTACTACGCCGGCGGCGTGATTTCGTACTCGAACCGCGCCAAGGAGGTGGGCCTGGGGGTGTCCCCCCAGCTGATCGATGCCCATGGCGCCGTCTCCGAGCAGGTCGCCGCGGCGATGGCTTCCGGCGCCGCGGATCGCTTCGAGGTGGAGATCGGCGTCAGCGTGACGGGCATCGCCGGCCCGGACGGCGGCAGCCCACGCAAGCCGGTCGGCACGCATTTCGTGGGCGTGGCGAGGCGCGGGCAACCCGCGCGCGTCGAGCACCACCTCTTCGCCCACGATCGCGGCGGCAATCAGCACGCCGCGGCGCTTGCCGCGCTGGCGCTCGCGCTCAGCGAGGTCGCGATGGCCCCAGGCGAGGCGTAGGCGGCGCAGCATGCGGGCCGGCGAGCGGATCCACCTCATCGGCATCGCCGGCTCAGGCGCCGCCGGTGTGGCGCTCCTGCTGCAGCACGCAGGCGCGAACGTCGACGGCTGCGACATCGACACGCCGTCGCCCTATACGCCGCCGCTGGATGCCGCGGGGATCCGGATCCTGGCCGGGCACGACCCGTCGCACCTCGCCGGCGTCGAGCGCGTGGCGATCACGCCTGCGTTACGCGCCGGCCCCGACCTGCCCGAGCTGGTGGCGGCACGGGCGAGCGGCCTTCCCGTCGACACCTGGCAGGCGCTGCTGGGGGAGCTGATGGGGAGCGAGGGCCATATCGGCCTTGCGGTCACCGGCACGCACGGCAAGTCGACCACCACCGCGCTGCTGGGCCACCTCCTGGTCGTGGCGGGGATGGATCCCACCGTCGAGGTCGGTGCGTTCATCCCGGCCTGGGGTGCCACCGTGCACCCGGGCGGGGGAGCCCCGTTCCTGGTCGAGGCGGATGAGTTCGGCGACAACTTCCTGAACTACCACCCCGCGGGCGCCATCGTCACCAACGTCGAGATGGACCACCCCGACTTCTTCGCCGATCGCGACGCCGTCCTGGCCTCGATGGAGCGCTTCGTTCGCGGGATGGGGGAGGATCCGCGCCTCGCTGGCCGCTTGCTGCTCACCACGGCCGCGGATGATGGCGCACAGGCCCTCCTGGCGCGCCTGGGAGGCTGGGAAGGGCGCGTGCTGCCGTATGGGCCGGGCGGCGATGTCGAGGCCCGGGACGTGGCCTACGCGAGCGGGGGAGCCACCTTCAGCCTGTTCGAACATCTGTTCGAATCCCCGCTGGCGGGCGAGCACAACGTGTTGAACGCGACCGCCGCGTTGACCCTGGCCCGCGAGTTGGGCGCCCCCCTCGAGGCCCTGGCCGAGGGGATGCGCACCTTCCCGGGAGCCGGACGGCGGATGGAGCTGATCGCCGATACTGCCGGCGTGATCGTCTATGACGACTACGGGCACCATCCAACCGAGGTGCGCGCCACGCTGGCCGCGATGCGCCAGAAGGTGGGGGAGCGGAGGCTGTGGGCGGTCTTCGAGCCGCACATGTACTCCCGCACCGCGCTCTTTCTCGACGAGTTCTCCCGCGCCTTCACCGATGCCGACGAGGTGGTGATCGTCGACATCTTCGCGTCGCGTGACACCGATGCGGCGCTGCGGGCCACCTCGGCCGAGCAGCTGGCCGATGCCATCGAGCGCACCTCGGCGGTGCCGACCATCGCCACCGGCGACGCCGACGCCACCACCCAGTACGTGGCCGAGCACCTGCGGCCGGGCGACGCGGTGCTGGTCATGGGGGCCGGCAAGTCGTACCGGATTGCGCAGGGCCTGAAGGCAGCCCTCGAGGGCGGCATCCTGACCAAGGCTCGCAGCCTCACCGACCGATGAGCGGAAGCCGTTCGTTCTTCCTGGGCGCCGTGCTGGCGATGGGCGTGGCCGTCCTCCAGGAAGGGCTGGTCCGCCTCGTCGAAGCCTCGGGCGCGCGGGATCAGCCGGCGCTGATCCTGATCCTGCTGCTGGCAGCCTTCCTCGGGCTGCTCACCGCCGTGGTCGTCCGCGCCATGCGATTGCCAGGGGCGGTCGCGCCGACCGTGCTCGTCATCGGCTGGATCGTGGTTCCACCGCTCCTCAGGGCGATACCGGCCGGTGCCACCCAGGTCTTCGCCGCCGACTCGTCGTTGACGGCGCCCGATGCCGTGGCGCTGGCAGTGGCCGTTCTGGCCGCCGCTGTGACGCTGGGCGTCCAGGGCGAGCGCTAGCCAGCGACCGATGCGGGGCCGACGTTGACGATCGTGTCCCCGCCGAAGACGAACGGTTCAGCCACCTGGTAGGCGTCTGCCTGCTTGTTCCACGCCTCGAAGCGGGGATCGGAGTCGTGCAGGTGATGTCCCTCGTCGGTCGCGAAGATGGCGACGACCAGGTACTGCGTGGCTCCGTCGGCCGGCTTCGTGCTGATGTCGAGCCGGGTGAGGGTCGCCATGGTCAGCGCGCCCCTGGCGTGGAGATCCGCCCAGATGGGCGCCTCCATCTCCTTGAACCCACGCTCAAATGCCTCGGCCTGGTCCCGGCCGACGTTGAGCACGATCCCGATGGTCTGCATAATGGCCTCCGAGGCTAGTAGTTGCATCCGCAATCAAATGTGTGGGATAATGACCGCATGCCAGCCGTCACCGTAGCCGATATCACGAGCCTTCCCCGCGTGCCAGAGCCTGACCCGCTCGTGGCGCGCCCACGCCCGGTGAAGGGCGTGACCACCGCCCCGCGCGGCCTCGAGGGCGAGGGGTTCCCTGTGCGACGCGCATTTGCCGGCGCCGATCTCGCCGACCTCGACCCGTTCATCCACCTCGACCAGATGGGCGAGGTCGAATACGCGCCCGGCGAGCCCAAGGGAACGCCGTGGCATCCGCACCGTGGCTTCGAGACGGTCACCTACATGATCGATGGCACCTTCGAGCACAACGATTCCAATGGCGGGGGAGGCCTGATCACGAACGGCGATACGCAGTGGATGACCGCGGGCGCCGGGATCCTGCACATCGAGAAGCCGCCGGAGGCGCTGGTTATGAGCGGTGGCCTCTTCCACGGGCTGCAGCTGTGGGTCAACCTGCCGAGCGCCCAGAAGTGGTCGCCGCCGCGCTACCAGGACATCAGGGCCGGCCAGGTTGCTCTCCTGGCATCCCCCGACGGGGGAGCCCTGCTGCGGGTCATCGCCGGCGAGGTGGCCGGCCATACCGGTCCGGGGACGACCTACACGCCGATGACCATGATCCACGCCACGCTCAGCCCCGCCGCGCACCTGTCATTGCCATGGCGCGCCGACTACAACGCGCTGGTCTACGTGCTGGCTGGGAACGGCAGCGTCGGCAGCGAGGGCTGGCCGGTCCAGAGCGGCCAGCTGGCCGTCTTTGGGCCAGGCGACACCGTCACCGTGGCCGCCGCGGGCGTCCAGGAGACCCGGAGCCCCAACCTGGAGGTGGTGATCCTGGGCGGACAGCCGATCCGCGAGCCCGTGGCCTGGATGGGTCCGTTCGTGATGAACACGCGCGAGGAGGTGCTCCAGGCCTTCGACGACTACCGCGCGGGCCGTCTCGGCACCATCCCAGCCGTCCACGGCACGCCCACGTCCATCATCGAGTCGGCTCCCGACCCCAACGACTAGGTGATGGACCGGTGAGGGCCGGCGGCGTGACCCTCGCGGCCTTCGTGGCCATGGTGCTGCTGGCTGGCGGCAACGCGGTCGCCATTCACATCGCCGCGGACGAGTTGGATCCGTTCTGGGCTGGTGCACTCCGGTTCACGACCGCCGGGTTGCTGTTCACCGGCGCGATGATGGTGATGCGCGTGCCCTTCCCCCGCGGGCGGTCCCTGTTGGGAGCGGTCATCTATGGCGTGGTGGGCTTCTTCCTCGCTTTCTCGCTGGCCTTCTGGGCGATTCCGCAGACGGGGGCTGGAACGGGACAGACGCTTCTCGCGCTCGTGCCGTTGCTGACGATTGTCCTGGCCGCCGCCCATGGGCTGGAAATGCTTCGGCTCAGGCCGGTCCTCGGGGCCGGCATCGCGGTGTTCGGTGTCGCCATCCTCGCCGCCGACCGGGTCAATGCGGAGATCCCGCTGGTGGCACTCCTGGCTGTGCTGCTCGCCGCGGCTGCCCTGGCGGAAACGGGCGTCCTCATCAAGCTGACGCCTCGCGCGCATCCAGTGGCCACCAACGCGGTGGGCATGCTGGTCGGCGGGCTGTTGCTTGCGGCCCTGTCGGTGGTGACGGGGGAGTCATGGACACTCCCAGCCCAGTCGGACACGTGGGCAGCCATGCTGTTCCTGGTGATCGGCGGCTCGGTGGCCGTGTTCTGGTTGTACCTGTTCATTCTCGGGCGCTGGAGCGCGTCGGCCGTGTCGATCGAGTTCCTCCTGATCCCGATGGCGACCGTCGTGTATTCCGCGATCCTCACCGGCGAGGCCATCACGCCGGCGCTCCTGGTAGGCGGCGCGGTCATCCTGGTGGGCGTCTACGTCGGCGCGTATGCCGCACCCAGGCTGCCAACATTCGGTCGCGCCGTCAGAGCCTGATCGCTGGTAAGGTCACATAACATCTCTTTGCGGAAGCGTAGTGGGAGGACTAACAGCCGCCGAGCTGACCCGATCGGACCACTGGCGGGTAGCCGCCCCCGGCGTAGCCTCGCGGTATGCGTACTTCATACCTCTGGCAGGCCATGTGGGCGGGCCTCACCGGCGGCGCCGGAATGATGGTCACCGGCTGGCTGTTTGCAAGCGAGTTCGGCTCGATGCTGACCGGCTACGGGCTCCTGTTCGTCCTGGCGGCCGCCTACCTGGGCGCCGGGCTGGCGATCAGGGACCGCGTTCGGGCCGCCAGCGTGACGCGCCGGAATCGTGTCGACTCCCATTCGCTCATGGGTCGCCGCGTCTTCTAGGGTCGGCTCCTGGTCTTCTCAAGGCGGTGCAACGTTGCCGCCGGTCATGACGAGGGCTATCGCGCCGGCTCGAGGCTGCTGAAGGGCTGCTGCCCACGCGGCACCCGCGCTCGGTTCCACGGTGAATGGGAGCGCAGCTGCCATCTCGGCGGTGGCGGCGATGATCTCCGCCTCCTCGACCAGCCGCATCTCGTCGACCGCCGCGAGCATGAGCTCCAGGGCCAGTGGGACCGGCACCCGTGCCGCGATCCCGTCCGCGACCGTATCCGCCCGCTCTGTCTCGATCGGCCTGCCCGCGCGCCAGGAGAGCGTCATGGCGGGAGCCTGGGCTGCCTGGACCCCAACCACGCGGGTCGTTGGCGCCACAGCCTTGATCCAGGCGCCGATCCCGCCGATCAGCGCGCCGTTCCCGACCGGCACCAGCAGGTCCGTGATGGGCGGGAGCTCGCCGCGATCGACGCCGTCGGTCAGCTCGAGGCCGATGCCGCCGGCCCCGATCGAGATCCAGGGATCCGCCCCGTCGACGAGCAGGAGCGCGGCGCCCTGCGACGCGACTTCGGCGGCAGCCTCGCGCGCTGCATCGAAGTCCTCCCCCACCAGTCGCACCTCGGCGCCGAGGCGGCGCATGGCGGCGACCTTGGCGGTGTTGGCGGTGGTGGCTGCGTAGACGACGACCGGCACCTGCATGGCTCGGGCGGCGAAGGCCACGCCCTGGCCGAAGTTGCCGGCCGAGGCGACGACGAGTCCGCGCCCCTCCCCCACCGCGCCTCGGGCCACCAGCTCCGAGACCGCCAGCCAGGTGCCACGCCCCTTGAAGCAGCCGATCGGGTTTGCGCTCTCAACCTTCACGATGACCGGCACGCCGGCCCGCTCGCTGAGCGCTTCGGCGATGAACTGTGGGCTGTCGCGGAAGGCCGCAGGCACACGCGCGTGGGCCGCGCGGATGAGGTCCGCCGTGACCGCGACCATCGGTCCGTCGACGGTCAGCTGGGTGTCCGCCGCCTCGCGGGGACCCGGCCATTGGTGGGCGCGGCGCGGCGCACCTCGGCGGCGATGGCATCGGGCAGGTGGCCCGACAGGCGTACGCCCGCCTCGGTGTAGCGCTCGTCGACGTCGCCGGCGGCCTTGGCGCGGGCCACGAGCTCCCCGCGCGACCACGGCACGACCGCGTCGACCAGGACCATCTGCGCTCGCAGCACGGCCGCGATGCGGTCGCGCAGCAGGTCGATCCCCTCCCCGCCCACGGCGCTGATGAAGACCGCGTGGTCCGCGGCCGGCATCGCCGTCGCGCGCACGCCGGGAGCGAGCAGGTCGATCTTGTTGAAGGCCACGATCCGTGGCTTGCTGCCCGCGCCGAGCTCGTCAAGCACGGTCTGCACCGCCTGCTGCTGGCCGATGAAGTCCGGATCGGCGGCATCCACGACCTCGATCAGCAGGTCGGCGCGGAGCACCTCCTCGAGCGTGGCTCGGAACGCCTCGACCAGGTCGTGCGGCAGCTTGTTGATGAAGCCGACCGTGTCGGTGACCACGATCCGCTGGCCGGAGGGCAGCGTGACGCGACGGCTCGTCGGGTCGAGCGTTGCGAACAGCATGTCAGCGACGAAGAGATCGGCGGCGGCCAGGGTGTTGAGGAGTGTGCTCTTGCCGGCGTTGGTGTAGCCCACCAGGGCGACGGTGGCCACCTCCGAGCGCTCGCGTTGGCGCGCGGCGGTGCCCCGCTGGCGCTTCACGTCCTCGAGCTCGCCGCGCACCTTCTTGATCTTGTCGCGGATCAGCCGCCGGTCGGTCTCGAGCTGGCTCTCGCCCGGGCCGCGGGTGCCGATGCCGCCGCCCGTGCGCGACAGGTGGGTCCAGAGCCGGGTCAGGCGCGGCAGGTGATACTCGAGCGCCGCCAGCTCGACCTGCAGGCGCCCCTCGCGGGTCGTCGCATGGCGAGCAAAGATGTCGATGATCAGCGCCGAACGGTCGAGGACCTTGCAGTCGAGCAGCTTCTCCAGGCTGCGCTGCTGGTTGGGAGCCAGCTCGTCGTCGACGATCAGCAGGTTGAACCCGGTGGCGGCCTTCTGGTCGACCAGCTCGGCGGCGCGGCCCTTGCCAAAATAGGTCAACGGGTCGGGCTGGCTGCGCCGCTGCGAGGCCGTGCCGACCACCAGCGCGCCAGCGGTCTCCGCCAGCGCGGTCAGCTCGGCGAGGCTGCGTTCGACCGGCCAACGACCATCGCCCGGGTCATCGAGGCCGATCAGGAACGCACGCTCGTCGGGGACGGTCAGGTCGATCATGGTGGGGCGTGCGGGCATATCTGGTGCCTCATGGTAGCCGAACCGTGCTCATCGGCTGCTGCGTCGTGCGGCGGCGACCGGTACTTCTTCGCTACGGCGCCGTGCGTGGTGATCTGCGATACCTGACCGCACCACACCGGTGCAGGAGGGCCTGGTGACCGACGAGGGCGAACCGCTCGAGAGCGGCACGACGATAGGTGTTCCGACGCCGGCGAGCATGGCCGCCCGGATGCTGATCCCGCTGGCCGGCAGCGCGGCCGCCACCATCCTGGCCGACAAGCTCCTCGTCACCGCCCAGCCCGACGGCCTGACCCGCGCGCTGCTGAGCATCCTGATCGGCGCCGGCATCGCCGGCCTGGCGATGGCCACCACCCTCGTGCGGCCGATGATCAGCGCCGGCTCGGATCTGCAGGTGCGCTACCAGGCCGCGGTCGCCGATACGCTGCGCGACCCGCTCACCGGCCTCGGCAACCATCGAGCCTTCCAGGAGGAGCTCGATCGGCAGACCGAGCACGCCCTCCGCTACGACGTCCCGGTGGCGCTCGTGCTCGTCGACCTCGACGAGTTCAGGCAGATCAACGACGCCGCCGGCCATGCCGCCGGTGACCAGACGCTGGCCTCATTCGGCGCCATGCTGAATGCCGCCCTGCGCCGTGTGGACCGACCGTTCCGGATCGGCGGCGACGAGTTCGCCTGGCTGTTGCCGCACACCGACGCCGAGGGTGCCTACGTCGTCACCCGGCGGCTGCTCGTCTCCGCCCTCCAGCCGACCGTGCGCGATGGCCGCGCGAAGCCAGTCTCCTTCTCGGCGGGCATCTCCGCCCTGCCCGACCCGGCGGGCAGCCGGGCCCAGCTCCTCACCCAGGCAGAGGCGGCACTCTTCGCGGCCAAGCGTGCCGGGCGCACCGAGGTGATCATCTTCGACCCCCACGAGCAGGTTGAGGCCACCGCCGCGGGCACCTCAGCCGCCATTTCGGAGGTCATCGCGCGCGGCCTGCTGCGCCCGGTCTACCAGCCGATCGTCGAGCTGGCGACCGGCGCGACGCTCGGCTACGAAGGCCTGATCCGTCCGGTCGCGCCGGCTCCGTACGCCGATCCCGTCAGCCTCTTCGAGGCGGCCGAGGAGAGCGGCCACGTGGTGGCGCTCGACATGGCGTGCGTGGAGGCCATCGTCAGCGGGGCGCGCCACCTGCCGGCCGACTTCTTTCTCAGCGTGAACCTGTCGCCGCGTACCATCGAGGCGCCCGAGTTCAGCACCGCCGCCATGCTCAGCATCCTGGCGCGCCACGGATTCGGGCCGGACCGCCTGGTGATCGAGCTGACCGAGCACCAGCCGATCGCCGATATCGAGCGCGTGCGCCACAAGCTCGAGACCTGCCGCAGCGCCGGGATGCGGCTGGCCGCCGATGACCTGGGGGCCGGCAACTCCGGCCTGCGGCTGCTGAGCGACCTGCGCTTCGACATCGTCAAGGTCGACCTGGGCCTGGTCCAGCGCAGCTCGCCCGGCGCCAGCGCCGTGGTCGAGTCGATCGTGGCCTTTGCCAGCCGCACCGGCGCCACCGTCATCGGCGAGGGTGTCGAGCACGAGGACCAGGTCGAGCAGCTCACGACCCTCGGCGTGACCGCCGCGCAGGGCTACCTGTTCAGCCGTCCCGGGCCGCTCCCTGATTGGGGTGCCACCGAGGCGCCGACGCCAGTGGCCAGGGTGGCGCCGATCGCCGGATCGCCCGCCGTCGAGCACAGCATGGACGCCTGGCGGCAGTCGATCGGGCTGCCCAGCCCCGTCTCGTAGGCAGGCGGCCCTCAGCCGAGGGCGCTCAGCAGCCGGTACCCCTCCTCCACGACCGCGGGCGCGTCGCCAGGCTCATCATCGGCGGCGATCCACACGATCCGCCGATCGCGCCGAAACCAGGTCATCTGCCGCTTGGCGTGCTGCCGCGTCCGGCGCGCGGTGACCGCGATCGCCTGCTCCAGGCTCCACTCCCCCGCCAGGTGGCGTGCCGCCTCGCCGAAGCCGTGGCTGGTCAGCGGCGGGCGGCGCGGGTCGTGGCCCGCCTCGAGCAGCGTCCGCACCTCGTCGAGCAGGCCGTTGGCGAAGAGCCACTCGGCGCGCCGGTCGATGCGCCGATGGAGGACCTCGCGCGGCCGATCCAGCCCGATCATGGTCAGCGGCCCAGCCCACGGGCTCGGCACCGGCGCCGCCGCGCTGCCGGTGGACGCCAGGCGCTCGAGTGCGCGCGTCACGCGGCGCGGATTGCGGAGGTCGACCCGGGCGGCCGTCGCCGGGTCAGCG
>JBBDNI010000045.1:0-14991 GCA_040877645.1 Chloroflexota bacterium | reverse complement strand
GAGTTCATTGGGGTTGGTCCTGATCCTAGGGCGCTGCCGCACCGGCGGCTTCTCCGAAACTGCTCGATTGCATCGCCACCCCCGCCGCGACCCGCGGCCGCATGGCCGCCAGCTGGACGCAGTGAGGCGCCACGATCGGTCCATGCCCTGCGCGGTAGCCCGACGGCGTCTCGCCGAGGATCTCGCGGAACGTGCGGCTGAAGGTCCCCAGGCTGGTGAAGCCGACGTCGAGGCAGATGTCGGTGACGCTGCGGTCGGTCTCGCGCAGCAGGAACATCGAACGCTCCACCCGCCGCCGCTGCAGGTACCGATGCGGCGTCTCCCCGAAGACGGCGCGGAAGCTGCGGCTGAAGTGCGCCTCGGAGACATGCACCACCGCGGCCACGGCGCGGACGTCGAGCGGCTCGGCGTAGGCGCGGTCCATGGCGTCGCGGGCGCGCAGCAGGCGCCGGTTCAGATCCTCGGCTTCGCGGCTCACGGTGTCACGCTACGCCATCCGCGGGCATGCCGCGACGCCGCGCCTATCGGGCCGTGCCTCCCGCGCACGCTGAGCCGATAAGCCGCCGCTAATCGGCCGATAAGGCCCCTCGCCCATCCTGCGCGGCATACGGTGGCCGCCTCGCCCGGTGCGCCGGTCAGCCCGTGCATCGGGCAGAAGGAGTTGTTCGTTCATGAACAAGGTGTTTCTGGTGGGTCGGCTCACCCGCGACCCGGAGCTGCGCACGCTGCCGTCGGGCAAGCCGGTCGCCAACTTCGTGGTCGCCACGAACGAGTTCCGCGGCAATGGGGCGCCGGAGCGGACGGAGTACCACAACCTGGTCGCGTGGGATCGCCTGGCCGAGATCTGCGGCCAGTTCCTGTCCAAGGGGCAGCTGGTGGACGTCGAGGGGCGCCTTCAGACCCGCCAGTGGGATGACGACGCGGGCGTGCGCCACTGGAAGACGGAGGTCGTGATCGGCGGCCTGGAGATGCTTTCGGGGCGCGGCAAGAAGGAGTACGCCAAGGAGGCGCAGGCCGTCGCCGCCACCGGGGAGGACGGACTCCCGGCGGCGGTCATGACGCCATCCGATGGAGCGGCCGACGAGGCGCTGGTGGCCATGTAGCGGACCGCGAAGGGCGAGGGCGTCTCCGTGGCGCTCTCGCCCGCCAACCCGGGCTGCGATACTCCGCCGATGCGATTCAGCACCACCCTCGAGGGGGAGGGCAAGACCGCCACCGGTATCGAGGTGCCGGGCGACGTGGTGGACGCCCTGGCGTCCGGCAAGCGGCCGCCGGTCAAGGTCACGATCAATGGCTACACGTACCGCAGCACAGTCGCTGTGTTCGGTGGTCGGTTCATGGTCGGAGTCAGCGCCGAGGTGCGTGCCAGCGCCGGTGTCGCGGCCGGGGACGAAGTCGAGATCGAGATGGAGCTCGATACCGAGCCACGAGAGGTGAGCGTGCCGCCCGAGCTGGGCACGGCTCTCGACCAGGATCCCGCGGCGCGCGAGACGTTCGAGGCGCTCTCGTACAGCAACAAGCGTCGGCTGGTGGACCCCATCGCGACAGCCAAGACGGCCGAGACGCGCGATCGAAACCTGGCCAAGGCCATCAGTCAGCTGCGGGACCAGACTCGCTAGCGGCACACGGCCCGGACCGGCTCAGCTCGACGTGGCGATCACGATCAGGCTGATCAGGTACACGTGCAGCAGGGCTCCGTACAGGACCGATCTCGTTCGCCACGCCAGCCAGCCGAATCCCATCCCGCCGAAGAAGGTCGACAGCGTTTCGAGCTCCGGCTTCCCCAGGTGGGTGAAGACGAACGGGAAGGTGGCCAGCACGACACCCATCGGGCCGGCCAGGCGCACCAGCGTCCACATCAGGAAGCCACGGAACAGGAACTCGGCGGCGGCCACGTCGACGCCATTGCTGAGCAGCGCGACCGTAAGGTCGGTCGCGCTCCGGTGGTAGTAGGCCTGGAACTCGGGCAGGCCGGCGACGACCAGGATGACCGGCGTCGCGGCCACGGCGAAGGCTCCCGCAACGAGGAACCCGACGCGCCAGTCCCCGATTCGCAGGCCGTAGGCGGAGGGTCGCTCGCCCAGCAGCAGCAGCACCCCGACCGGCACCACCAGGTACAGGACAACCCGCATCAGTCCCTGGCTCGCCGGACCGAGCGGCAGCGTCAGCCCGTGGTGGAAGTCGATCAGGAGCACGAAGGTCGTGACCAGCACCACCACCGTCTCGCGCCACGGGAGGCGCAGGCCGGCAAGGTTCAGCGTGGGCGGCCCCGGTTCGGTGGACACGCGCGCAACTGTCCGCGATGCGAGCGCGGCCGGTCAAGGGCCGGAAGCGCGGGTTCCGGACCCTCCGTCGGTATACTGGCGCCCTTCCGAGCACGATCCGGCCGCTTGACAGCGCGGCCGCTGAGCGAGGGATGCCTGGGCGTATGAGCACCGACTACCCGTACAACGGGCGGCTGAGCCGCTGGGAGGAGATCGTCGAGGGGCTCGCCATCGTGGGCGTGCAGGCGCTCGAGGCACCCTTCCCGTTCACGCCGGGCCAGTACGCCACCCTGGGCCTGATGGGCCCCGAGAAGCTCATCCAGCGCCCGATGTCGATCTCGTCGTCGGCCGAGGACACCTCCGAGTACGAGTTCTTCATCCGCCTCGTCCACGAGGGGGAGTTCACGCCACTCCTCTGGCAGCGCCGTGTAGGCGACCCGATCAACATCAAGGGCGCCAAGGGGCGCTTCGTGCTCCAGGAGGACGACCGCAGCTGTCTGCTGGTGGCGAGTGGCACCGGGCTCGCGCCGTTCATGAGCATGCTCGATACCCTACGTGACCGTGGCCAGACGCGCGACGTGGTGCTGGTCCACGGGGTGAGCCATGACTTCGACCTCGCCTGGCGCGAGGAGCTCGAGCAGCTGGCCGCGTCGGGCACCTTCCCGCTGCGCTACGCCGGCACCGTCTCGCGGCCGCAGGCCTGTCCTGGCTGGACCGGGCTCACCGGCCGGGTCGAGACGGTGATTCCCGGCCAGCTCGACGCGCATGGCCTGACCGCGGACAACACCACCATCTACCTGTGCGGCAACCCGGACATGATCGCGGCGGTCGAGGAGACCGCGCTGGGTCGCGGCTTCCCGCCCGAGCAGGTTCGCAAGGAGCTGTACTGGCCGAAGGGCCGGCCGCATGGCGAGGTGGCCGCCTGATGGAAGAGCCGGCTCGCGACGCGTTCTACCTGACCACGGCCATCTACTACCCCAGCCCGGTACCACCCCTCCACTCGCTCTTCGAGGCGATCGGGGCCGATGCGCTGGTCCGCTACCAGCGGCTGTCCGGGCGCGACGTCCGGTTCCTGACCGGGATGGACGAGCATTCCGCGAACCTGGAGCGACAGGCCACCGAGCGAGGCGCCTCGCCGCGCGCCCAGGTCGACGAATGGGCGGCCAACTGGAAGGCCGGATTCGATCGGTTCGGTGTCAGCTACGACCGCTTCATCCGCACGACCGATCCGGATCACGCCCGCGCCTCGACCGAGATGGTCCGCCGCGCCCAGGCGGCCGGCGACATCTACAAGGGCACCTACGCGGGCTGGTTCTGCATCGGCGACAACGAGTTCAAGACCGACAGCCAGATCGTGGACGGCCGCTGCCCCGACCATCCCACACTCGAGCTGCAGTGGCTGGAGGAGGAGAACTACTTCTTCGCGCTGAGCCGATACCAGGCGGCGCTCGAGGAGCTGTATCGGTCCAACCCCTCCTTCTGCGAGCCGGAGCCGTTCCGCAACGAGGTGCTCGGCTGGCTCAACGACGGGCTGCAGGACTTCTCCATCAGCCGCGCCGGCGGCGCGTGGGGGATCCCCTTTCCGGGCGACGAGGCGCATCGGATCTACGTCTGGTTCGACGCCCTCACCAACTACGTCACCGGCGCCGGCTTCCCCGATGACCCCGTGGCCTTCGCGCGCTGGTGGCCGGCCGACATCCACGTCATCGGCAAGAACATCACGCGCTTCCACTGCCTCTACTGGCCCGCGATGCTGATGAGCGTCGGCATCCCCTTGCCGCGCCAGGTGTTCGCGCATGGATTCATGCTGATGCGCGGCGAGCGGATGTCGAAGACGCGCGGCAACGTGCTCGACCCGGACGTGGCGCAGGGCCTCTTCGGGGTGGACGGCGTCCGCTACCTCGTCCTGCGTGAGATCCCGTTCGACCGCGATGGCGACGTGACCGCTGACGGCCTCGTGCGCCGCTACAACGCGGAGCTGGCCAACGACCTTGGCAACCTCGTCAACCGGACGGTGTCGATGGCCGGGCGCTACCTGGACGGGATTGTGTCCGGACCGATGGCCGGCGCCGCCGCGCCGGCTGACGCCGAGCTGCGCAGCAACGTCGAGGCAGCGGTACGCCAGTATCGGGACGCCATCGAGCGCCTGCACTTCGATGAGGCCCTGGCCGCGGTCGTCCAGCTGACCCGGGCGGGGAACGGCTATGTCGAGTCGCAGGCACCGTGGAACCTGCGCCGCGACGGGGCCGAGGAGCGGCTGGCGGTGGTGCTGGCCCAGCTGGTGGAGGCCTGCCGCATCATCGGGCACCTGCTCGCGCCGTTCACTCCGGCCAGCGCGGCAGCGGTGCTGGCGCAGCTGGGTGCCCCAGCGCCATACGACGCCCGCGGCAGCGGGGGACCGGGCCTCGACGTGCTGCTGACCTGGGGCGGCCAGCCCGGGGAGCGGCGGTCGGGCACGGCGGTTCCGATCTTTCCCCGAGTCGAGCAGCTGGACGACCCGGTCGACGCAGGCGGCCCACCCTGAGCCGCGCCCGGGCGCCGGAGCGGCTCGACGGCCTGGTCGACTCGCACTGCCACCTCAACGACCCAGCCTTCGACCACGATCGCGGTGCCGTCATGGACCGTGCCACGGCGGCAGGGATCGAGCGGATCCTGGTACCCGGGTATGACCTGACCTCGTCCCGGGCGGCGATTGCGCTCGCCGAGGCGCATCCCGACCTGCTCGACGCTGCTGTCGGCATCCACCCCCACTTCGCCGCCGCGGCGAATGCGACGGACTGGGATGCCCTGGCCACGCTTGCCGCCCACCCTCGAGTGGTGGCGGTCGGCGAGATCGGGCTCGACTTCCATCGCAACCTCTCGCCACGCGCCGAGCAGGAGGCTGCGTTCGACCGTCAGCTGCAGCTCGCCGCAGCGGTCGGCAAGCCGGTCATCGTTCACAACCGTGAGGCGAGCGACGCCGTCCGGGCCGCGCTCCTCGCGTGGCCGGGCCCGCCCGGGCGGTCGCCGCGGGGCGTGTTGCACTGCTACTCGGCCGACGCCGAGCTGGCCCTGGAGCTGGCCGCGGCTGGCTTCCTCATCTCGTTCGCGCTGCCGGTCACCTTCTCGTCGGCGCGTGGCCCGAGGGCGGCTGCCGCGGCCCTTCCCGACGGCTCCCTGCTGGTCGAGACGGACTCTCCGTGGCTGGCCCCTGGCGGGGGAGCCCAGCGCAATGAGCCGACCACTGCGCTGCGCGTCGCGGCGGAGCTGGCACGGCTGCGCGGGACGACCCCCGAGGCGATCGCTGCGGGCGCGGCGGCTGCTTATCGGTCCCTGGTCGGCGGCTCGACCGCCTGATCGCCCGACGCTGCGCAGGGCGCCCGCGCCGCCTTGACAGGCCGCCTCCCGACGGGCTACGATCCGTTAGCACTCTCAGCGGTCGAGTGCCAGCACCCCGGTCGCATCGGCCCTGCCGGCACTCCTGCTGCGAAGCAGACGCTTCACATGCGCATCATCGGTTCAGGAGGCATCACGCACACATGGCCACCAAGGTCGCAACGAAGACCAAGCTCAAGCCCCTCGGCGACCGCCTGGTCGTCAGGCCCAGCGAACGCGAGGAGATGACCAAGAGCGGCATCGTCCTCCCTGACACCGTGAAGGAGCGCCCGCAGGAGGGCACGATCCTGGCGGTCGGACCGGGGCGCACCCTGGACGACGGTACCCGCGAGCCGATCGAGGTCGCCGTCGGCGAAAAGATCCTGTTTCAGAAGTACGCCGGGACGGAGTTCAAGCTGGACGAAGAGGATCTCCTGATCCTCTCCCAGAAGGACGTCCTGGCCGTCATCGAATAGCACCACCAGGAGGACGAAGTAGACGTGGCGAAGCAGATCCTGTTCGACGAGGAGGCACGGCGCGCGCTCAAGCGCGGGGTTGACAAGATGGCCGATGCGGTCAAGGTCACCCTCGGGCCGCGCGGCCGGTATGCACTGCTCGACAAGAAGTACGGGTCGCCGACGATCACCAACGACGGCGTCACCATCGCGCGCGACATCGAGCTGGAGGATGCCTACGAGAACATGGGCGCCCAGCTGCTCGAGGAGGTCGCCGCCAAGACCAACGACGTCGCCGGCGACGGCACCACCACCAGCATCGTGCTGGCCCAGGCGATCATCACCGAGGGCCTGCGCAACGTGACCGCTGGCGCCAACCCGATGGCCCTCAAGCGCGGCATCGAGCGCGGCGTCGCCGCCGTGGTCGAGGAGATCAAGCGCCTCAGCAAGCCGGTCGACTCCAAGGACGACATCGCCCACATCGCGGCCATCAGCGCCCGTGACACCGAGATCGGCGAGATAATCGCCGAGGTCATGGAGAAGGTCGGCAAGGACGGCGTGGTCACCGTCGAGGAGAGCCAGGGGCTCAAGCTCGACAAGGAGTACGTCGAGGGGATGCAGCTCGATCGGGGCTACGTCAGCGCCTACATGGTCACCTCGAACGAGTCTGGCCGCATGGAGGCCACCCTCGAGGCGCCGTTCATCCTGGTCACCGACAAGAAGATCAGCGCGGTGGCCGACATCCTGCCGACCCTCGAGAAGGTCGTGCAGCTCGGCAAGCCGCTCCTGATCGTGGCCGAGGATGTCGACGGCGAGGCACTCGCCACGCTGGTCGTCAACAAGCTGCGCGGCACGATCAACGTGCTGGCGATCAAGGCTCCCGGCTTCGGCGATCGCCGCAAGGCGATGCTCGAGGACATCGCCACACTGGCCGGTGCGCGGGTCATCTCCGAAGAGGTCGGCCGCAAGCTCGACAGCGTCCAGATCGAGGATCTCGGTCAGGCGCGTCGCGTGACCGCCACCAAGGACAACACCACCATCGTGGAGGGGAAGGGCGATCCGAAGGCGATCGACGCCCGCAAGTCCCAGATCAAGCTCCAGATCGACGACACCACCTCCGACTTCGACCGTGAGAAGCTCCAGGAGCGCCTCGCCAAGCTCTCCGGTGGGGTTGCGATCCTCAAGGTCGGCGCGGCCACCGAGGTCGAGCTGAAGGAGAAGAAGCACCGCATCGAGGACGCCCTCTCGGCCGCCCGCGCGGGCGTCGAGGAGGGGATGGTCGCCGGTGGGGGCTCGGTCCTGCTCCACGCCGTGCCGGCGCTCGACAAGGTCGAGGCCCTCGGCGACGAGGCGACCGGCGTCAACATCCTGCGCCGCGCGCTCGAGGAGCCGCTCCGCCAGATCGCCGCCAACGGCGGTATGGAGGGGTCGGTGGTGGTTGAGGCGGTGCGCAAGATGAAGCCCGGCAACGGCTGGGACGCGCAGAAGGCCGAGTACACCGACATGTTCAAGGCCGGCATCATCGACCCGGCCAAGGTGACCCGCTCGGCGCTCGAGAACGCGGCCTCGGTGGCGGCCCTGCTGCTCACCACCGAGACAATCGTCACCGATCTGCCCGAGAAGGAGAAGGCGCCGATGCCCGGCATGGGCGGCGGCGGCATGGGCGACTACTAGAGGGTCGGTAGGCGTCCGGTGGCGTCCACGCCAGCCGGACTCACGCACGAAACGAGCCAAGAGGCGGGCTTCCCCATCCATGGGGGCCCGCCTCGTATGCTGTCAGGATTGCTACCAGACGACGGGGCCGGGTCGCCTGCACGCTACCGATCGCCGCGGCCGTCGCCAGTTCGTTGGTGTTTCGTAGGTGGAAAGTACTCTGGAGCCGGCTGTTGAGGACGCCCCATCATGCCCGGATGGTCCTTATCGCGGTTGTCCTGTTCGGAACGCTGGCCTGGTGGATAACGGGGTCGCTGCAGCTTGAGTGGTGGATAGGCGTGCTGATCTACCTTGTCGTGCCGATTCCCCTAATGGCAGGGGTGGGAAAATCGATCGAGCAGCGCGAGGCCGTCAAGGAGGCTTTCAAGGAAAGGTCGGCCGACGAGAGCGCCGCGGTGATCCTTGCCGGCGGCTCGGCCGAGGCCCATGCCGCCCGGATTCGGGAGGCATATGTGCACGCTGATGAAGCCGGGCGGACTCGCGACGCCGACACGATGCTCCAGGTGCTCAAAGTGATCCGCCAAGAAGCGGAACAAGGTGGATACGTGGACGTTGCATCGGCAGCATCTGTGGCATGCACCGGGATCATGGCCGATGATGAACGAGCCTTTGTGCGTGGCGTGACGGAGCTAAACCGCGCGGTCTACGCGCTCAAGTAGCGGGCCGGGGTCGCCCGCGCCCTCCGGCCAGCCCGAAAGGGCAGGCCGACGCGAGGCTACGCGAGGCCGTTACGGGTGCGAGAACACGCTGTCGGTGTAGGCTCGGATGGCCTCCAGGTCCGGAACCGATATCCACCCTCGCACTCCCGCCAGCCCAGTGAACAGCGTGTATTCGGGGGGAGCGAGGACCTTGCGTACAATCGGTGCGCCGGCCGTTCGCCTCACCAGCTCGAGCAACATGGGCATGTCGGCGGGCGGGATGTCCGTGTTCAACCCAGGGAGGCTGGTCAGGAGCGCCATCGGGTCATAGCCCCCACTCAGCAGTTTGTCGCGCAGCGCAATGAGCAGTAGCTGATTGCGCTCCGCTCGGGCATAGTCGCTGTCGGCATAGCGGCTGCGGGCGAAGAGGATGGCCGTCCGTCCGTCGAGAGTGTTCGCCCCGGCGCGCCAGGAGATGCCCAGGTGGTGGTCGTTGAGCGGCGCGGCCAGGGTGACGGTCACCCCGCCTACGACGTTCACGATCCGGGCCAGATCGCCCAGCGTCATCTCGGCGTAGTAGTCGATCGGGACTGCCAGGGCGGTGCTCATCGCCCGCTTGAGTGCGGGCAGTCCGCGGGCGGCGCGCAGGCTGTTGATCTTGCGGCTCCAGCTCGTGCCGTCGCCGAGCGGCACGTCCACCGAGTCTCGCGGCAGGCTGATCAGGTCGATCTGGCTGCCGTCTGCGCGGATATTGGCGACGACGAGCATGTCGGTGTTCATGCCACTCTGGCCGGCCGCGGTGCGCTCGGCAAAGGCGTCACGGCCGATCAGCAGGACCGTCACGTTGACCTCGTCGGGGTCGGGTTCCGGGGTCGCCGTCGGAGCAGGGGTGGGGGTCGGCCCCGGCGTGAGGCTGGGAGTCGGCGTGGCAGGCAGCGTGGCGACGGGCGTGGCCGTCGATACCGGCGGGCTGACGGTTTCCCGGGGCAGGAGCCATAACGCGACTCCGAGGAGCATCACCACAACGGCGCCCGCGGCAGAGCGCCGGGCCGTGGAGAAGCGACCGAGCATGCGTCTTAGAGTCACCGCGCGTCCCTTGCCTCAATGGAACAACAGAACGGCCAAGGGCGCAATAGGACTCCTCCGAAGGGTAGAAAGTGGTCTCTCGACAGTCACTTGTCGTTTCGTCGATCCGCGCGGCGGTCCATTCGTCGTACGGTTCGGACGGCGCCCCATTGCGTGCCACGCACCCGAGGATCCATCGATGCGCTTCGTGCTCTTCACCTACCCCGATCCTGACTACGCGGCCGGCTGGGATTCCCTCACGGATGAGGAGCGTGCCGCCTCCCTAGACGAGCACAACGCCTGGTTCGCGAAGTACGGCGAGCGAGTCCGTGGCGGGGCCGACCTGGCCTGGCCAAAGGTGACCCGCACCATCCGCCGGCGCGCCGGCCAGCCGCTCACCACTGACGGTCCATTCGTCGAGACCAAGGAGATCCTGGGCGGCCTGATCATCGTCGAGGTCGACGGTTGGGACGATGCCACGGCCATGGCGGCGGAGTGGCCCTCGCTCAACCAGGGACCCGGCGCCGGCGTGCAGGTGGAGGCCGTCACCGAGCACTAGGGGACCATGGGGGACCTTGGAAGTACCTGCGGGCTACCCAATCGGTCTATACCCCGCGACAGGCAGGCTGGATACCGTTCGCGTGAGATGGCGACGAGCACGCGAACCGGGGCGTCCGCGCTGCCCCACGCCGACCGCAGCATGGCGGTCGAGGGGGGCTGGCGTCCGCGCATCGCGGCTGTCCGAGCATGGCGGCCCAGCCTGCTCCTCCTCGTGGCAGCCGCCGCGCTGGCCATCGTCATCGGCATGTCGATGGTCATTGCGAATGTTGTGGCCGATCGGCTCCGCGACGTGGCGGTGAAAGCCGCGCTTGAGCACGCCGAATCGGTGGTGCGCTCCAACCTGGATCCCGCCCTGGCCGCCGACGCCCTGCGGCCGGGTGCGACGCGCGATCCGGGCATCGATGCGCAGCTGGCCCTGATGGTCAAGGGTGGCGAGATGAGCCGGGTGGTCATCTGGTCACCCGATGGGCGCGCCGTCTACAGTTCCGATCCCGCCCTGCGTGGCCTGGCCTTCGAGATGGGGCCCGCCCTTCGCGAGGCGCTGGGCGGGACGAGCCAGAAGGCGTTCGGCGGGGAGGCGGAGGATGAGGCGACGGGCCTTGGTGCGGCTGCGCTGCCAGTTCCGTTCCTCGAGCTGCATGTCCCGATCCGCGGCATGACCGACGGGAACCCGTTGGGCGTGTTCGAGGTCTACCAGGACGCTCGGCCGATCGAGATCGCCGTCTCTGAGGCTCGTGACGTGGTGCAGCTGGCCGCCCTCGGCGCTGCTGGCGCACTGTTCGCGGTCCTGTGGCTCGCCTTCGCCGGCACCAGCCGGCTGGTCGACCGTCAGAACCGCCTGCTTCGGGAGCGCGCCATCACCGACCCGCTCACCGGTCTGGCCAACCACGGCCACCTGCTCGAGCAGCTCGGCCGCCACCTCTCGCGGCGCGAGACGGCGGGCAGCATCGCCATCATCGACATCGATGCGTTTCGCCTTCTGAACGCTGGGCACGGTCATCGGGCCGGTGACGAGGCCCTGCACCGCGTTGCGGAAGCATTGCAGTCAGTGGCGCGGTCGGATCAGCTCTACGGGCGCTTCGGCCCCGACGAATTCCTGATGGCCGATTTCACCGATGGCGGTGAGCGGCTGTTGGTGACGCTGGACGACCTGCGCGCCGCGCTGCTCGAAGTCGAGCTGCGCTACGCGGGCACCGAAGCGCTGCCGGTCAGTGTGTCCGTGGGGGTGGCGCGCGCCCCGCTCGACGGCACGCAGCCGCTGGAGCTGATCAGCGTTGCCGAGGCCGCCCTGCGCGAGGCGAAGACCGGGGGCGGCGCCGTGACCAAGGTGGCTGACCAACTGACGATCGTCGCGCTGGCCGCTCAGAACACGACCTTCGGCGTCTTCGAGGGGCTGGTGGGTACCGTCGACGCCAAGGACCACTACACCCGAGCACACTCCGAGGACGTGACCGTGCATGCCCTCTTCCTGGCGCAGGCGCTGGGGCTCGGCGAAGAGGATCGCCGCCTGCTGCGGCTGGCCGGACTGCTTCATGACATCGGCAAGGTTGGGGTTCCCGACGGGATCCTGCGCAAACCGGGCCCGCTCACCGACGAGGAGTTCGAGATCGTCAAGCAGCACGTGGCCCTGGGCGACGCAATCGTCGGCGCCGTACCGCAGCTCACCGACGTGCGATCCAGCGTTCGCCACCATCACGAGCGCTGGGACGGCGCCGGGTATCTTGACGGGCTGGCGGGCGAGGGCATCCCGTTCCTGGCCCGCGTCCTGGCGGTGGCCGATGCCTTCAGCGCCATGACCACCACGCGCCCCTACCGCAAGGCGCTGACTCCGCAGGTGGCACTTGCCCGTATCGCCCGCGCGGCAGGAAGCCAGCTCGACCCGGTGCTGGCCATGACCTTCGTGAAGGCGATGCGGGCCCAGGCCGCGCGCGAGGCCCGCGAATCGTCGTCGCGCGAATCCGCTTCCGGCTTGCCAGCGCGCCGCTTTGGCCTGCGACCCAGCCGAGGACGCAAGGCGCCGGCTGCCTAGCGATCACAGGGGAGGGACGCGCGCCGCACCGTGCGCCAATCCGGTAGGCTCAACGTGTGACTCGCCGCTCACCACGCTCACGCCGCTCGCCCGTTGTCACCGTGCTCGGCGGCCTGACGGTGGCGCTGCTGCTCCTGGCGGCATGCAGCCCGCAGGAGTCATCCCGCACCTTTCAGCTCGAGGAGCTCAACAGCTCCGGCGTGACCGGGACTGCCCTCCTCGCTGACCTCGGCGACGGTTCGACGCGGGTGGTCGTCGACGTCGATCCGGCTGGTCACCCGGAGATGCCGGCGCACGTTCATCACGGCACCTGCGCGGAGCTCGTGCCGCAACCACTCCACTACCTCAACAACGTGATCGATGGCGCGTCGGAGACGGTGCTGCCCATCTCGCTGGCCGACCTGCTCGCCGGTGACCTGGCGCTCAACCTGCACGTCTCGGCAGCCGACATGGGCACCTACTCGGCCTGCGTCGACCTGAACTGACGGCGGATCGGATTCTCTCCGGCGGCCGAGCCGTCGGCGGCCTCCGACCCTAGAATCAGCGGACCGATGTCCCCGCCACCCGCCAGTCCCACGCTCAGCCCGGACGAGATCCTGGCGCGCCTCAACGAGCCGCAGCGCGAGGCGGTGGCGCACCGCGACGGGCCGCTGCTGATACTGGCCGGCGCCGGATCCGGCAAGACGCGGGTCCTGGCGCATCGTGTCGCGCACCTGGTGGCCACCGGCACCAAGCCGTGGCAGATCGTGGCCGTCACCTTCACCAACAAGGCAGCCAACGAAATGCGCGAGCGGATCGCCGGGCTGATCGGGGAGGAGGCCGCCCGCGAGGCGACGATCGGCACCTTCCATGCGATCTGCGCTCGCATCCTGCGCCGCGACGGCGGCGCCATCGGCCTGGCACGGTCGTTCACGATCTACGACCGGGCCGACCAGGTGGCGATGGTCAAGGCCATCCTGCGTCGACTCGACCTCGACGAGAAGCGCTTTGCGCCGGCCGGCATGCTCGCTTGGATCGGTCAAAGAAAGGACGAGTTGGCCGACCCGGCCACCGCCCTGCGACAGGCGGCGAACTACTACGACGAGACCGCCGCGCGGATGTACGAGGCATACCAGGCGCAGCTGACCGAGGATGATGCGGTCGACTTCGACGACCTGCTGATGCGCGCCGTGTTCCTGTTCGAGCAGCATCCCGACGTGCTGGCCCGCTACCAGGGGCGCTGGCAGCAGATCCTGGTCGACGAGTACCAGGACACCAACCGGGCGCAGTACCTGCTCTGCAGCCTGCTGGCGGCCAAGCACGGCAACCTGGCGGTGGTGGGGGACGACGACCAGAGCATCTACTCCTGGCGCGGCGCCGACCTGCGCAACATCCTGGACTTCGAGCGCGACCATCCGACGGCAAAGGTCGTGAAGCTGGAGCAGAACTATCGGTCGACCCAGACGATCCTGGACGCCGCCCACGCGGTCGTCTCCCGCAACGCGGGGCGCAAGGAGAAGAAGCTGTGGACCGATCGCGGGACCGGTACCCAGATCACGCTCTTCGACGCGTACAACGAGTACGAGGAGGCCGAGTTCGTGGCGCGCCAGGTCGAGCGCCTGACCGGCTCGGGTCGGGGCGGGCTGAGCGCAATCCTGACCGCGCGTGCCGATGACGAATCGGGCTCATTGCAATACGGCGAGATCGCGGTCACGTATCGGATCAACGCCCAGAGCCGGGTGCTGGAGGAGGCGTTCGTCCGCTTCGGGATTCCGTACCAGCTGGTCGGTGGCACCCGCTTCTACGAACGGCGCGAGGTGAAGGACGCGCTCGCCTACGTCCGACTGGGGCGCAATACGTCCGACCGCGTGGCGCTCGAGCGCGTCATCAACGTACCGGCGCGGGGCATCGGCGACAAGACGCTCCAGGAGCTGCGGTCGTCAGCCGAGGCACGCGGCACCACCCTGTGGGAGGCGATCGAGCGCGCCGGCGAGAACCCGAACCTGTCGCCGCGGGCGCGCACCGCGCTGGGCGGCTTCGCCGACCTGGTGCGCCGCTTCCAGGCCATCGCCGCGGCCGAGCCGCCGTCGACCCTCTTCGATGCCGTCTACGAGTCCACCGGCCTGCGGGAGCAGCTGCAGGACGGCACCGACGAGGGCGAGGAGCGCTGGACCAACCTGCTCGAGCTGCGCAACCACGCCGCCGAGTTCGACGAGCTGGCAATCCCCGAGGGGCTCGAGCGTTTCCTGGAGGAGGTCGCGCTGGTCAGCGACCAGGACGAGCTCGAGGATCGGCCCGAGCGCGTGACGCTGATCACCCTCCACGCCGCCAAGGGACTCGAGTTCCCGATCGTGTTCATCGTGGGGCTGGAGGAGGGGCTGCTGCCGCATCGCCGCGCGCTCGAGGACGACCGGGAGCTGGAGGAGGAGCGGCGCCTCGCTTACGTCGGGATGACGCGGGCCAAGGACCGCCTCTACCTGGTCCACGCCAACCATCGGTCGACCTGGGGCGTCGGAGCGGCCAGCGAGCCGTCGCGCTTCCTGGCCGAGCTGCCAGAGGAGCTGCTCGACGCGGAGCGTGAGGCGGCCGGCACCCAGTACCGCCGCGCCTGGGGCGCACAGGGCGGATGGCAGCGACGCGGCACCGACGACGACGAGTGGCTGCCCGGCGGCTATCGCTCGCCACGGGCACGCATCGGGGAGCACCTGCGGCCGGTCAACCTGCCCGACATGTCCGGCGATGCGACGCCGGCGGCGGCCCGCGGCGCGCCCATCGGGGCCGAGCTGGACGCGGCTCGCGCACGCGTCTCCGGCGCTCGCTACGATGCCGGCACCGCCCCCGACCTCGGAGCGGGAGCGTTCGAGAGCCCGGCCGACGCGTCGGCCGCTGCGGCGGCGGAGGCCATCGAGGTGGTGTGGCGGGCCGGCGCCCAC
>JBBDNI010000044.1:0-15165 GCA_040877645.1 Chloroflexota bacterium | reverse complement strand
GGTGGGGCGCTGGTGGCGCCCCAGTCGCGACGCCAGCCGCTCGAGGGCGTCAGGGTCCGTGACAGTCCTGCGCAGGGCCGCGAACCGCCGCGCGCCGAGCATCGGGGACAGCAGCGGACCGAGGAAGATGACGCCCTGGCTCACGAGCGGAAGGAGCGGTCGATGTGCGTCGAGCAGGAGGCTTGCCGGCCCGGCCAGGCCGCGGCGGTCGAGCTCGTCAGCCAGCTGTTCCAGGCCCGTATCGGCCGAGCCGGGCGACGGAACGGCGGGGGAAGTGGCGGGCGCCATGGTCGACCCTCCGTTCGTCACCCCTGATTCGGATCGGTCACCCATGGTCGCTCACTCGACAACCTCACCGTGAGGTCGCGGCGGCCTCCAGGTGCACGCGGGGGAGGCGATCGCGAAGGGCGGTCGTCACTTCGTAGTTGATGGTGCGTCGCTGGGCGGCGACCTCATCGGCGTCGATACGCGCGTTCATCTGCGCGCCGATCAGGACGAACTCGTCGGCGTAGGTTACATCATGGAGGTCGCCCAGATCGACGGTGATGCCGTCCATGCTGACCGCTCCGACGACCGGTCGTCGCACGCCGCGGACGAGCACGGATCCGTTGTTCGCATGGATCCTGGGCCAGCCATCGCCATAGCCGATCCCCAGGGTCGCGATGCGCGTCGCTCGCTCGGCTCGATAGCGCAGCCCATACCCGATTCCCTCACCCGCGCGCAGATCGAATATCCGCAGCGGGAGCGCCTTGAGCGACAGGATCGGGCGGAGGGCGTCGCGGCGATCGGCGGCCCATCCCGGGACCATGCCGTACAGAGCGAGGCCCGGTCGGATCGCATCGGCGAATCCGCCGATCCCGGCAAGCAGGCCGCCCGTCGCCGCCACATGGACCACGCCGGGATCGACGCCCGACGAGCGCATGGCGTCGAGCGATTGGGCCAACCGCAGGAGCTGCACATCGGTATGGGATTCGTCTTCGCCGGGGACGGCCAGGTGGCTGAACGTGCCGGTCAGCTGGAGATGACCGCTGCGGACGACGCGAAGTGCCAGGTCGACGGCCGCCGACGGCGCGCTCCCCTGGCGCCCGAGCCCGGAATCGATCTTGAGCTGGACGGCCGCCCGCGTGCCCGCGGTCGCGGCGACTGACTCGATGAGGTCGATCCCGCGCGTGTCGTAGACGATCATCTCCAGGTCGGCCGCCAGCGCCGGGCCGATCTCTGGTGGACCAAGCCCCCACAGGACCAGGATCGGCACCTCGATCCCGGCCTCGCGGAGCGCCAGACCCTCCCCGAGGGTGGCCACCGCCAGCCGCTCGACGCCGTGCCGGACCAGCGTGCGCGCGACCTCGATCGACCCATGGCCATAGGCGTTGGCCTTGACCACCGCGATCACTGTCCGTGACTCGCCGGCCATGCGACGGATGGCGGCCAGGTTGTCGACCAGCGCGTCGTGGTCGATCTCGATCCAGGCCCGATGCGGGCTGCGGGCCGGTGGCGGGATCACGAACGGCGTCCGTCGCGCAGCTGCTCGATGGCCGTGGGGAGAAGGTCGGCGATGTCGCGCGCCACCACGCCAGCACGTCCGATGCGATCCTCGGCCAGCAGCCCGGCGGCTCCATGCACCGCGACCCCGCAGCCCGCGGCGTCGAAGGGGCTCAGTCCCCCGGCGAGGAAGGCGCCGATCACGCCGGCCAACACGTCGCCGCTGCCGGCGGTCGCGAGGGCGGGGGTCGTGATAGCGCTGCGCAGCAGGTCACCGTTCGGCGCGGCGATGACGGTATGCGCCCCCTTGAGCACGACGACCTGGCCCCAGGTGGTGGCGGCCTGGCGCGCCGCCTCCGCCCGCTGCGCGTCGTCGTCGGCCAGCGACTGACCGGCTGGCAGCCGCATCAACCGCGCGAACTCGCCGGGATGTGGGGTCAGGACGACGGGGGCCTTGATCGCCGACCACCAGCGCTGCACGTCGGCCAGGGCGACCAGCCCGTCGGCGTCGACCACCGCCGGGTGGCGGAGCTCGTTGATGAAGCTCCGGGCCCGCCGCAGGGTCGCGGGCTGTCGTCCGAGGCCAGGGCCGACGACCAGCGCATCGTAGGCGGGGGCCTCAGTGGCCAGGCGGCGCCAGCCGGCCGGTGCGGTCAGCCCGGGCGCTTCCTCGACCAGGAGCATGGCGGTGAGCTCGGGGACGAGCCCCAGCAGACGCATTCCCACCGCCTCGGGGGTGGCCAGGCAGGCGACGCCGACGCCGGCGCGAATGGCGGCCAATCCGCTGAGCAGCGCGGCGCCGGCGTACTCCAGCGAACCGGCCACGATCAGGAGCCGGCCGAACGTTCCCTTGTGTGCGCGGGGTGGGCGTGCCGGCAGGCGCTTGGCGACCCAGCCCTGGGTGAGGCCCGAGGTGGTCACCGGCCTACTCGGGCGCTGCCCGGTGGGCGACCGCCACGGCGACGGCCATGTGGCGCTCGTGCGAGATACTCACGCTCACGTCCTCGAGCCCAAGGGCGGCGGCGCGGGCGGCGGCGCGGGCGTGCAAGCGCACCTGGGGGGCGCCGGCCCAGTTCGGCAGGATCTCGATCTCGCGCCAACCGACCCCGCGAACGCCGAGCCCGAGCACCTTGCTGATGGCCTCCTTGGCTGCCCAGCGCCCGGCGATCCGTTCGGCGCGGACGCCGCAGTAGTGCGACTCGCCGTCGGTCAGCACGCGCTCGCGGAATCGATCCGGGAAGCGGCCGAGTGTCGCAACGATGCGATCGATGTCGATCAGATCGACGCCGATCTCGTGGCGGCTCATCGCGACGCTGCCCGGTTCGCTATTCGACCGTGACCGACTTCGCCAGGTTACGGGGCTGGTCGACATCGGTCCCGCGCGCAACGGCGACCTCGTAGGCCAGCAGCTGCAGCGGGAGGATGGCAATCACCGGCGCCATCTCCTCGAGCGCCTCGGGCACGTACAGAACGTCCTGCGCGTATCGATCGATCTCCTCGTCGCCGACGGAGGCCACGGCCACCACCGGGGCCAGGCGGGCGCGGACCTCGGCGATGTTGCTGATCACCTTCTCGTAGGTGGAGCTCCGTGTCGCGACCGCCACCAGCGGGGTGTCCGGATCGAGGAGTGCAATTGGCCCATGCTTCAGCTCACCCGCGGCATACCCCTCGGCATGGACGTACGAGAGCTCCTTGAGCTTCAACGCGCCCTCCATGGCGATCGGGTAGCCAAGCGCGCGGCCGATGAAGAGCACGCTCCGAACCCGACCCCAGCGCCGGGCCAGCTTCTTGATCTGCGGCGCGAGCTTGAGCGCCTCGGCGGCCTGCGCCGGCAGCTCGCGCAGGGCCAGCCCGTACTGGTGTCGACGCCGGTCGCTGAGCGTCCCCCGCAACCTGGCCAGGTGGAGGGCGATCATCTCCAGCACGACCACCTGCGTGGCAAACGCCTTGGTCGAGGCCACCGCCACCTCGGGGCCGGCCTGAAGGTAACAGACCGCGTCCGCCTCGCGCGTGATGGCGGAGCCGACCACGTTGGTGACGACCACGATCACGGCGCCGCGCTCGGCTGCCAGCTTCTGGGGCGCCAGGGTGTCCGCTGTCTCGCCGGATTGGCTGACGCTGATCACCAGCGTCCGGTTGTCGATCGGCGGAGGCGAGTAACGCATCTCCGAGCCGATCTGCCCGGTCGCCGGAAGCCCGGCCCAGCTCTGGATCAGCTGCGCGCCGACCTCGCCGGCGTAGCGCGCCGTTCCGCAGCCGACGACATACACTCGCTCGATCGCCCGCAGCTTCTCCTCGATCGCGTCAAGCTCGGGCAGGCTGACGTTGCCGGCCGCGTCGACCCGGCCACGGAGCGCCTCCTGGAGCGCATGCGGCTGTTCGTAGATCTCCTTGAGGGTGAAATGCGGGAAGCCGCCCTTCTCGGCGGCCTCGATGCTCCACTTGATGCGCGTCACCGGTCGATCGACGGAGACCCCGTCCAGGCCGATGATCTCGACACCGTTGGCGGTGACGTCGGCGATGTCGCCCTCCTGCAGGACAACCATGTTCTTGGTGTGCTCCAGGATCGCCGGCACGTCGCTCGCCAGGAATCCCTCACCGTTGCCGAGCCCGACGATGAGCGGCACGTTCATGCGGGCGCCGACGATCCGATTCGGGTGGTCCAGGTGCATCACGCCGATGGCATAGGCACCCCGGACGTCATTGAGCGCACTGCGCACTGCCCCAACCAGGTCACCGTCGTAGCGCTCCTCGATCAGGTGCGCCAGCACCTCGGTGTCGGTCTCGGAGCTGAATGCGTGCCCGGCGGCCTCGAGCCGATCCTTGATCTCGCGGTAGTTCTCGATGATGCCGTTGTGGATCAGCGCCAGCTTCCCGCTGCAGTCCCGATGGGGATGTGCATTCGCATCGTTCGGACGGCCATGCGTCGCCCAGCGCGTGTGGGCGATCCCGGGGTTGCCGGCAGGGGCGCCGCCGTTCAGATGATCGGTCAGGTTGGAGAGCTTGCCGGCCTTCTTCTCGATAAAGACCTCACCCTTGTCGGTGAGGACTGCCAGCCCGGCGGAGTCGTAGCCGCGATACTCGAGCCGTCGCAGCCCCTCCAGCAGGATGGGGGCCGCATCACGGGGTCCCACGTACCCGACGATGCCGCACATGGTCTTCTCCAGGTACCTAGTTCAGTCGCGTTCGGGCAAGATCGGACAACTCGCGCGCGATCCGTTCGATCTCGCCGGCGTCATCGCCCTCGACCATGATCCGGATCTTTGGCTCCGTCCCCGAGGGTCGAACCAGGATCCGTCCACGCGAGCCGAGGCGCGCGTCGGCCTGCGCCACCGCATCGGCGAACTCAGGATCGACCTCCCACTGTTCCCGGTGGCGGACGGATGAGTTTATCACCACCTGCGGGAGCATCGGGATCCGACGGGCCAGCTCCGCGAGCGTGGCTCCGGCCGCGCGCATGGTGCGGATCAGCTCGATCCCGGTCAGGATCCCGTCCCCGGCGGACGAGAGGTCTCGGAAGATGATGTGCCCGGACTGCTCGCCGCCCAGCGACGCGTCCGCTCGCTCCATCGCCTCGAAGACGTGCCGATCCCCGACCGGCGTGCGGACCATCCGGCCACCAGCCTCGGCGATCGCGCGCTCGAGCCCGCCGTTGCTCATCACGGTCGTGACCAGGATCCCGTGGCGAAGGGTGCCGGCCACTAGCCGGGCCAGGGCGCAGATCCCCATCACCCCGTCGCCGTCCACGATCCGTCCCTCGTGATCGACCGCGATCATCCGGTCGGCGTCGCCGTCGAAGGCCATCCCCATCTCGAGTCCCTCGGCCACCACGGCGGCGGCCAGGGCCTCCGGATGCGTGGAGCCGCAATCCAGGTTGATGTTGCTGCCGTCGGGAGCGGCCGACAGGACGGTCACCGTCGCCCCGAGCTCGCGCAGCAGGTCCGGCGCGAAGGCCGAGGCCGAACCGTTGGCGCAGTCGATGGCGAGGCGCATCCCATGGAGGGCATCGCCGGCCTCGGCGATCAGGGCGGCGCGGTAGATGGCGATGGGCCCCGGATCGCGGATGATCCATCCGATCTCGTCGTTCGTTCGTCCCGGAAGCGATTCTGCCTGGAGGATGAGGCGTTCCAGCTCCTCCTCCACCTCGTCGTCGACCTTCCGGCCGCCCGAGACCACCTTCAACCCGTTGTCGTCAGCTGGGTTATGGGAGGCCGAGACCATGATCCCGGCGGCATAGCCGCCGCTCGCCGCGACGTACGCCAGACAGGGCGTGGTGACGACCCCCAGCTCGACCGCGTCAGCGCCGACCGACGCGAGTCCCGCGGCGACGGCGGCGACCAGCATGTCCCCCGAGCGTCGCGTATCCTGCCCGATCGCGACGCGCCGACCGGTCGCCTCGAGGAGATGGCCGACAGCGCGTCCGAGGTCGAAGGCGAGGGTGGGGGTCAGGTCCACGTTGGCGACGCCGCGGATCCCGTCGGTGCCGAAGAGGCGACCCATCAGGGCGCGGGTGTCGCCGGCGGAACGATCGTCACCGTCACCGTTGCCGGCGAGATGTTGACCTCGGTGACGCCGTTCGGCAGGGTCAGCACCGGCAGGATGACGTGGTCGCCAGGCCCGAGCCCGCTGACGTCGAGGATCGGCGTGAGGTTGGCCGGCTCGAGGGCGTTGAGCGCGGATTGGGTCCCGCGTACGGTGACCGCGATCTGGGCGATCTGCGGCAGGCAGGCGCTGCCCGGTGGCTGGCCCGAGCACACGACGCCCAGGAGCAGGGTGCGGGTGCCGATCGTCTCCCGGACCTCGACCACGATGGTCGGCTCCGCGTCGGCGGGATCGGCGAGGCGTGCGCCGTCCGGGACGACCAGGGTGCCGGTGGCACGCAGCGTCTCATCCGTGCCCCCAAGGCTGACCGGCTCGGTGAGCACCTCGGCGATGGCGGCGAGCACGTCGGGGGCGCCGCGCAGCGTCACGACCGATGGCTCCGCCGTCACGATCCCGACCTCGAAGCCTGGGGCCGGAGCCCCGCTGAGCAGCGGCCGGATCGGGACGGTTCGGCTGGTCTCGACCGTGCTGACGTCGATCTCGATGCGGACGGTCGAGGGATTCAGCTCGACCGAGTCCACCCGCCGGCCGTCGATGTCGACCGGCACCAGCGCCACCTGGCCGCAGCAGTCGATCCCGGAATCATCGATGCGGACCGTCGCCAGGGCACGGTCGACGCGACGAAGCAGGCTCTCCGGCCCAGAGGCGGAGACTCGTTGGGCGCTCAGGCGTGGCGTGCTGATCTCGAACCCTTCCGGCACGTCGCCGCTGTCCACGCTGACCCGCACCTGCCGCTCGTCAAGTCGGTCGATGGCGACCGATACCGTGCTCGGCGTGTAGGTCTGGACGGTGAGGCCGTCAATCACGGGCCGAACGCGGATCGGCAGGGCCTGCACCTGCGGCGCCTCGGCCATGTCGTACGCGGCCAGGTCGATGGTGACGGCAAAGGATTCGGCGGTCACCTGGGCCGGCGCATCGGTGGCGATCCGGTAGCGAATGTCGACCGCGCCGAGCTGCTGCGTCAGCAGGTAGGTGCCGTCCGGCTGCGCCAGGGCTGTCACCGGGACGCCTGGGAAGGTCTGCTCGGTGAACGAGCCGGAGAAGACGAGGCCGGTGTACAGGATCGTGGCCAGGGCCACGGCTCCGAGCTTGAGGGCCCAGTTCCGAATCAGCCAGGCCATCTACGGTCGCTTCGAGGCTTGGGCGGCCGCGGTCGGTGCGACAGACTCGGCCGACGCGGCGGCTGAGACAGCCGACTCGGCCGCGGACTCGGCGGATTCTGCGGCAGACTCGGCCGCGGATTCGGCGGACTCAGCGGCAATCTCGGCCGTCGCGCTTGCCGCAAGGACCAGATCCTCGTTCGCCACGTCCACCACCCTGGCGTCGGGGTCGATTGGCGGCTCAGCCACATCGGCGTCCATCCCCCAGCGACCCTCCAGGGATCGGCGCATGAGGGGCGCCTGTCGTCGAGGAGCCTGCGGGCGAATCAGGTTCAGTATGCGTCGACGAAGCTGCTCTTCCGTCAGGTTGCGCTCGATCCGGCCGCGCATGACGAGCGAGATCGAGCCAGTCTCCTCGCTGACCACGACCACGATCGCGTCGGACTGCTCGCTGATCCCGATCGCCGCCCGGTGCCGGGTCCCGTAGCGCTCGGAGTCGACCACATTCTGCGAGAGCGGCAGCACGACCCCGGCGGCCAGGACCCGCTCTCCGGAGATGATCACCGCCCCGTCGTGGAGCGCCGTGCCGTGATAGAAGAGGGTCGCCAACAGCTCGGCGCGAAGGTCGGCGTGCAGGGGGACGCCGGACTCGCTCGCAAGGTCGGCCAGACCGGTCTCGCGCTCCAGGACGATCAGCGCCCCATGCCGCGAGCCGGCGAGCAGTCGCGCGGCGCGGCTGATCTCGCGGGCGACGCGTTCGGCAGCGGTTGCATCGCTGCTGCCGAAGAAGCGGTTGAACGAGCCGAAGCGGCCGATCTGCTCGAGCGCACGGCGCAGCTCAGGCTGGAAGACGACGACGATGGCGAAGAGGCCCACCACGGCGCCGGTCTGGAGGAGATTGGAGAGGAGGCGCAGGTCTGCCGCCTGTGCTCCGAGGTACACCAGGTACAGGATCGACAGGCCGATGACGATGCGCACCGCCCGCGTGCCGCGGATCAGGATGAAGAGCCAGTAGATGACGATCGCCACCAGCAGGATATCGAGCAGCGAGGTCCAGCTGCCACGCAGATAGAACCCCAAGAAGTCAGCGATGGCATCTAGCACGGGAGCCGATGATACCAAAGGGCCTCCGAAATCCCCGGAGGCCGATCAGCGGCCGATCGGCGACGAGCTCCTAGCGCTTGGTGTACTGCGGCGCCTTGCGGGCCCGCTTGAGGCCGTACTTCTTGCGCTCCTTGGCGCGTGGATCGCGGGTCAGCAGCCCCGCCGCACGCAGCGCGCCACGGGCGTCGGGATGCGCGCTCACCAGGGCGCGGGCGATCCCGTGCCGGATGGCGCCGGCCTGGCCGGAGAAGCCGCCGCCGGCCACCAGCACGCTCGCCGAGTAGCGACCCTCCGTCTCGGTCACGCGGAACGGCAGGCGCAGCGTGGCCACGCCGGTCGTGCCGCCGAAGTAGTCCGCGGCATCCTTGCCGTTCACCACGATGCTGCCGTCGCCGGGCAGCAGCCGCACCCTGGCGACCGCCTCCTTGCGGCGACCCGTTCCGTAGACGTAACTGGTGCTCACCTGGTGCGTTCCTCTTACAGCTCGGCTGCGGTCGGAGACTGCGCCTGGTGCGGATGGTCCGCCCCACGGTAGACGCGCAGCTTCTTGAACATCGCCCGCCCGAGGCGGTTCTGGGGCAGCATCCCCTTCACGGCCCGCTCGATGACCGCCTCTGGCTTGCGGGCCATCAGCGCCTGCAGGCTCTCCTCCTTCAGCCCGCCGGGATAGTTGGAATGGCGGTAGTACCGCTTCTGGGCGAGCTTGTTGCCGGTGACCTTGATCTTCAGCGCGTTGATGACCACGACATGATCGCCGGTATCGAGGTGTGGCGAATAGAGGGGCTTGTGCTTCCCCTCGAGCAGCGTCGCGATGCGCGTGGCGAGCCGTCCGAGCGTCTGATCGGTGGCATCCACCACCCACCAGCTGCGCTCGATCTCGCTCGCCTTGACTGCGTACGTCTTCACGTGGCCTGCTTCCTCGTTCGCCTCGACGGTCCCGGATCCTCCGGAAGAGTTCTCGTATTCAGGTAGATGACCCGCTCGAGGGTCAGCCCGCGTGCCGGAGCCGCACGACCGTGCAGCGCTCGCTCCCCGGCCTCGAGCAGCTCGGCGACCGACCTTGGTCCCAGCCTCCCGCGCCCCGCCTCCAGGAGGAGCGACACGATGCTGCGGACCATCCGCTTCAGGAAGGCGTTGGCCGTCACACGGATCTCCACCAAGGAGCCCCGGCGGACGACCGCCACCTCGTGAATGCGGCGGACGGTGTGGCCCCGTGCATCGCTCCCGAGGGCCGCGAAGTCGCGCTCCCCGATGAGCTCCGCCGCCGCCGCCCGCATGGCGGAGACGTCGAGCCGATCGCCGATCTCGAGCGTCCGATGCCGCTCCCCGGGTCGCTTGTCGCCCGCCATCCGAATTCGGTAGCGGTAGACCCGCGCCACGGCGCCGCGCCGCGGGTCGAATCCCGCGGACGCCGGATGGAGTGCCCGCACCGCCAGGTCCGGCGGCAGCGTGGCGTTCAGCCGTCGCCGCAGCTCCGGCCACCCGATCCCCTCGCCGCGACGGCGGCGAGCGAGGCAGAAGGCCGCGACCTGGCCGGTGGCATGCACCCCGGCATCGGTTCGCCCGGCGAAGCGGACTCGCACCCGCTCGCCGGTCAGTCTGTTAAGCGCCTCCTCCAGCTCCCGTTGCACCGTCCGCACTCGCGGCTGGTGCTGGGAACCGGCGAAGTCTGTCCCGTCGTACTCGATGACCGCCCGTGCGCACCGGCGTGCGTCGGAGGTCATCGGTCCGTCTTCCATTGTCGCCCGATCCAGCTGGGACTTTTCTTCAGACCAGCTCGATCTGGACGATCGCCGCCGCATCTCCCAGGCGCTGCCCGATCTTGACGATGCGGGTGTAGCCCGAGCTGCGGTCGGCGTATTTGGTGGCCAGCTCGCCCATCAGCTTGTCGACGATGAGCGGCTCCTCGGGCATCGCCGCCACGAGGGAGCGCCGCGCCGACAGGTCGCCGCGCTTGGCCAGCGTGATCATGTGATCGATCACACCGCGGACCTCCTTGGCCTTGGCCTCGGTGGTCCTCACCTTCTCATAGCGCAGCACCGACACCGCCAGGTTGTCGAGCATGTGGAGGCGGTGCGCGGAGGTGCGGCCCAGCCTGCGGCCGGCGAGACGGTGTGGCACGCCATCAACCCTCGCGGTCAAGCTCAGCTGCGGCGGCCTCGTCCAGCGCGGCGGCCGCGGGCAGGTCGGACTCATCGGCGCTCCCCGCCGATTCGGTGGTGATGAAGCCACGCAGCGCGAGCCGCTCCTTCATCTCGTCGAGGCTCTTCTTGCCGAAGTTGCGCATGCGGAGCAGCTCATCGTCGCCCAGGGCGAGCAGCTGGCCGATCTTGGTGATGTTGTTGCGCTTCAGGCTGTTGTAGGCACGCATCGGCAGGTCGAGCTCCTCGATCGGCGCGTCGAGCAGGTTGGCGCTGACCAGGGCGGGGACGTCATCGGCGCCGGCCAACGGGCGACGGCCGATCTCGGCGAACCGTCCGAACTCGCGCACCAGGATGTCCGCCGCCTGCGAGAGCGCGGCCTTGGGCGTGCTCGTCCCATCGGTCTCGATCTCGAGCGTCAGCCGATCGAAGTTCGTCATCTGGCCGACGCGGGTATCGCTGACGATGAAGTTCACGCGACGAACCGGGGTGAAGATGGCGTCCACCGGGATGATCCCGATCGGCAGGTCCTCGGCGTGTTCGGCGGGACGGTAGCCCACGCCGGTCTCGACGGTGAGGTCCATCTCGATCGAGCCGGCGTCGGAGTCGAGGGTGAGCAGCACGAGCTCGGGGTTCACGATCTCGACGTCGGCCGACTCTGCGATGTCGGCCGCGGTCACCGCGCCGGCACCGTGCTTCATCAGCTTCAGCGTCACCGCGTGGCGCGCGAACGAGCGCAGGCGCAGCTTCTTGATGTTCAGGACGATCTGCGTGACGTCCTCTTTGACGTTGTCGATGGTGCTGAACTCGTGGAAGACGCCCGCCACCTGGACGGAGGTCACCGCGGCTCCCTCGAGGGAGTTGAGGAGGACGCGCCGCAGCGCGTTGCCGAGGGTGACCCCGTAGCCGTCGGCCAGGGGGTTGACCTCGAAGATGGACAGGTCGCCGCGCGACTCGACCTCCTCGATGCGAGTGGTCGGCGGGGCCTCAAGTTCGATCATGAACGGATCTGACTCCTGCATTAGCGTGAGTAGTACTCGACGACGAGCTGCTCGTTGAACTCAGGGGGCATCTGGGCCCGTGCCGGCTCGGCCAGCACCGAACCCGTCAACTTGGCGGGTTCGACGCTCACCCATTCGGGAATCTGGGCTGCCTTCATCGTCTCTGCCGCGGTCTTGAAGATCTCGCGGCCGCGTCGGCTCTCCCGGACCTCGATCCGATCGCCGACCTTGGTGCCGTAGCTTGGAATGTCGGTAGGCCGGCCATTCACGGTGAAGTGCCGATGATTGACGAGCTGGCGTGCCTCGGCGCGGGATCGAGCGAAGCCCATCCGGTAGACGACGCTGTCGAGCCGCATCTCCAGCATGCGCAGCAGGTTCTCGCCGGTCATCCCCTTGCGCTGCTCGGCCTTCTCGAAGTAGTTGCGGAACTGCTTCTCGAGGACCGAGTAGCTGCGCCTGACCTTCTGCTTCTCGCGCATCTGGATCCCGTACTCGCTCACCTTGCGGCGGCGCTGGGTGTTCATGCCCGGCGGCGTGCTGCGGCGCTCGAAGGCGCACTTCTTGCTGAAGCAGCGGCTCCCCTTGAGGAAGAGCTTGAGCCCCTCACGCCGGCAGATGCGGCAGACCGGATCGGTGTAGCGTGCCATGCAGCTCCCCTCAGACCCTGCGCCGCTTGGGAGGCCGGCAGCCGTTGTGCGGGATCGGCGTGACGTCGGTGATGGCGGTCACCTCCAGGCCGGCGGTCTGCAGCGAGCGGATCGCCTGCTCGCGACCTGCACCGGGCCCCTTGACGAAGACCTCGATCTGGCGCATCCCGTGCTCCATGGCGCGCTTCGCGGCCCCGTCGGCGGTCTGCGCGGCGGCGTACGGCGTGCTCTTCCGCGAGCCCTTGAAGCCGACCAGGCCGGCGCTGCCCCAGCTGATGACGTTGCCGGTGGCGTCAGTGATGGTCACGATGGTGTTGTTGAACGTCGACTGGATATGGGCGTGCCCGACCGGGACGTTCTTCTTCTCGCGCTTCTTGGTGCGAGCCGCCTTCTTGCGCTCAGCCATGGAACTCCTGTGCCGCTACTTCTTGCGACGAACGCCGACCGTCTTGCGCGGACCGCGCCGCTGACGAGCGTTCGTCTTGGTGCGCTGACCGCGCACCGGGAGGTTGCGCCGATGGCGAATGCCCCGATAGGAGCCGATCTCCATCAGACGCTTGATGTTCATGCTCACCTCGCGGCGGAGGTCGCCCTCCACCTTGAAGCGCTTGTCGATCACCTCGCGGAGTCGGTTGACCTCCTCCTCGGTGAGATCGCGGACCCTGGTCGCCTCGGCCACATTCGCCGCGGTCAGGATCTTGTGTGACGAGCTCGGCCCGATGCCGTGGATGTACGTCAGCGAGATGACGATCCGCTTCTCGCGGGGAATGTCGACGCCAGCGATGCGTGCCATTTAGCTGCGCTAACCCTGCCGCTGCTTGTGCTTGGGGATGACGCAGATGACCATCACCACGCCGGAGCGCTTGATGACCTTGCAGCGCTCGCAGCGCGGCTTCACGGAGGCAGAAACCTTCATCTCATCCTGTAGGTGATGCGACCCCGGGTGAGGTCGTAGGGGCTGAGCTCGACGCGGACGGTATCGCCGGGCAGGATGCGGATGAAGTTCTGGCGCAGCTTGCCGGAGATGTGGGCCAGGACCTCGTGCCCGTTCTCCAGTCGCACCTTGAACATCGCGTTCGGCAGGGGGAGAACAACCTCTCCCTCGACCTCGATGGCATCCTTCTTCGCCAAGCGCTACGCACCCTCGATCTGCTGAATGACTGAATCCTGGTTGGGAACACACGGAAAGGCCGCCGCACCGGGCGACCCACGGAAGGAGGAGTATACACGAGCCGGTGGGACCGGCACAACGGCGGAAATCGTCGCCCGATCACCCACGGGTCAGCACCTGCGGGCCTGATTCCGTGACAGCCACCGTGTCCTCGAAATGGGCCGATAGGCCGCCGTCGGTGGTGACGACCGTCCATCCATCGTCGAGCAGCGACACGTCGTCACCGCCCAGGTTGAACATCGGCTCGATGGCGAAGCACATCCCCGCCTCGATCCGCATGCCGGTCCCCCGCCGCCCATGGTTGGGGACCTGGGGATCCTCGTGCATCTGCTGTCCGATGCCGTGGCCGACGAAGGGTCGCACGATGCCGTAGCCGCGCTCGTTGGCGACCGCCTCGATGGCGGCGCCGATGTCGCCGAGCCGATTCCCGGGGAGCGCCGCGTCGATGCCGGCCTGCAGCGCGTGGCGCGTGGCGTCGATCAGGTCGCGCACCGGCGTCGCCACGCTCCCCACCGCGAAGGTGCGGGCCGCGTCGGCATGCCAGCCCTGCCAGATGCAGCCGACGTCGAGCCCGACCACGTCGCCGTCGCGGATCCGGCGCCGCGGCGACGGGATGCCGTGGACCACCTCGTGGTTGATCGACGCGCAGATGGACCCCGGAAAGGGAACCCTCCCGTGACCGCCGCCATAGCCAAGGAAGGATGGGGTCGCGCCGGCGTCGCGGATCATCTGCTTGGCGATCGTGTCCAGCTCGGCGGTGGTCACATCCGGTCTGAGCTCCGTCTCGAGTCGGTCGAGGACCGATGCCAGGATGCGGCCCGCCTGCCGCATGCGGTCGACCTCATCGGGCCGCTTGATGGTCACCATTCGAGTCGCTGCTCCGATTGCCATCCGTCCGACCGCCTCATGAGCCGCCGCGCAGGGCGGCAAGGATCTCGGCGGTCACCGCCGCGACGGGCTGCGTCCCGTCGACGCGCTGCACGATCCGGGCGCGGTCGTAGTGCTCCAGCACCTCGAGCATCGGCAGCACCTGCTTGGCCAGCCGTGCGCGCACGACCTCGGGTCGGTCGTCGTCGCGCTGGATCAGCTCGGCGCCGTCATGGTCGCAGCGACCCGGGACCCGCGGCGGCTCACCGGCCACATGATAGGGGGTGCCGCACACGGGGCAGACGCGCCGTCCTGCCACCCGTGCGACCAGGTCCTCGACCGGCACTTCGATCGAGATGACGCGCTCGATCCGCTCCCCGCGCTCGGCGAGCGTGGCATCGAGCGCCCGCGCCTGGGCCACCGTCCTCGGGAATCCGTCCAGGATCGCCCCGGCTGCCGACTCTGGGCGCGCCAGCTCCTCCATGAACATATCGATCGTGATCTCGTCGGGCACGAGGTCGCCGTGCTCCATGAAGGCGCGGGCCCGCTCGCCCAGTGGCGTCCCGTCTCTGAGCGCCTGGCGGAAGAGATTGCCCGAGGCGAGATGCACGAGGCCGAGCTCGCGGCTGAGGGCGGCCGCCTGGGTCCCCTTGCCGGCACCGACCGACCCGACCAGGAGCAGGATTCGGCGCCCGCCGTGTGACGCAGCCGGGCCGTGGCCCGGATCGGTCACCGGATGAATCCCTCGTAGTGGCGCATCAGCATCTGCGCCTCGAGCTGCTTCATCGTCTCCACCACGACGCTGACCACGATCAGCACGCTCGTCCCGCCCAGCTGCAGCCCCGACGTGCCGGGAATGGCGGCGGTCACGAGCAGCGGCAGGACGGCCAGGGACGCCAGGAAGAGGGCGCCGCCCAGCGTGATCCGGTTCGTGACTCGGGCCAGGAAGTCCTCGGTCGGCTTCCCGGGCCGGATGCCCGGGATGAACCCGCCGTTCTTGCGTAAGTAGTCGGCGGTCTGATCGGGGCGGAACTGGAATGCCGTGTAGAA
>JBBDNI010000043.1:0-15594 GCA_040877645.1 Chloroflexota bacterium | reverse complement strand
TTCAGCTCGAGAGTCGTCTACCTCCGCTACCGCGTGGCGCGCTAGCCGGCTCCGCCGCCGAGCCCAACGATTGAGAATGGGCGCAACGTTCCAGCACCATCAATCACGGTCCGCGCCGGCCACTGGGACGACGACGCGCGCAAGCGCTGGTGTGCCACTGTAGTAGGGGCGCAGCCTTGCTTGGCTACGTACTTGCCTGGCATCGACGAAGGATCTCGTCGACAACGTGCTCGATCGGTGCGGTGGCGTCGATGACAACGCCGTTCTCCGGGACGTCGTCTTTCGTCTGATGCCAACGCGCGATGAGTTCGCGTTCAGTCGGCCTTCCGCCACCCCACTCGTCGTCCGGTCGCTCGTCAAGCCGCCGATGCAACGTGGCAAGGTCGAGTTCGAGGACGAAGACGCCGTCGAACAGATCGATAAATTTCGAGAAGTTCCTTGAGCCACCGCAAAAGAATGTGACCGCTTCATTCCGGTCGGCGACCAGGGCTTTAACTTTGTCTACATTCCAGATGTGGTGCTCGTGTCCGGCGCCCTCCGTCGGTTCACCTGTTTCCGGATCGCCCTGGTAAGCCAGCTCGCGGTCGCCATGAATGGCGTGGTGGCCGCGCCGCTGCAGTTCATCGCAAACGGAAGTCTTGCCGGTGCTGGAAAGGCCTTCGATCAGATAATTCCTCCTGCCCATGTGCTGGAGAGTACTCACCATGAGGGACAGCACGGACTCACCGAGTGCTGGTTTGTCGCGCCACCGGACGGGGTGGTGGATTCGGCGCAGGTGACCCATAGCGACTGGGTAGTCGTGATGGTGGTTCGGGATGGCGGTTCTCGCTCCGCATGTTCGGGAGAAACCTGACAGTGGCCCACGCGGCACTGGAAGACCGCGGTCGATCGCTCCTATCACCATGGATTGACGTTCGTCCCTGCCAAATTCACGCCGGGTGAGCGCGCTGCCGACTGCCGGGCGCCTCTTCTGCCAGATTCACACCAGGTGAGCGGCTGACACCACTTGGTGGCCAAATTCACGCCTGTTGAGCATTTGACGGCTTCGCCTTCCTGATGGCGCGCTTCGCGCTCACCCGACGTGAATCTGGCAGCGACTCAAACACGAGAAGGCCGCCAACGACCTCCTCCGAATCCGGATCGGCCAGCCAGCGATGTGCCGCCCGCCCTCGATGGGTGAAACGCAGGAACAACGCGGCGTGCGAGGCGATGATCCGCCGGGCCGTTCTGCCCTCCGCAATCACCAGGCAAGGGATCACGTGCGCCGGTTCCGGCCAACCGAGCTGACGAGCGATCTGGTGGCCCAGCCGCACCTTGACATCGAGGCGACCAAGCAGATCCTGCACGTCGCCGAGACGGGTCTTTGCCTCCACGATCAAGAGTGTTCGTGTCCCGGGATGAAACGCAACCGCGTCACATCGGCCGCGGTCGCCGTACCAGTTGAAGCTCACCTCGACCTCCGATGTCCAGCCTGTCGTCCGGAGCGCCCGAACCACCAGCTCCTGGAGGGCGGCATGGGAGGCGTCCATGAGCCGATCCAGCTGCTCGCCACGCCACCGCAGCTCGACGTGCATGGTCGCTCCCAACGCCGTGGCGACTCGATCGAGCGATGCGATCGTCACGGCCGCGATCGCTCCGGATTCGATGCGCGAGACCATCTGGCGCGAGACATCTGCTCGATCGCCAAGATCGCGCTGCCGCCACGCTTGGCGGCGGCGAAGGAATCGAACGGACCGGCTCACGTTGTGGCGCAGCACCACCTGAATTCTCTTCGCCCACGGTTATCAGCGGCGTATCGCTCCCTTACCGTGGCTGATCAGCACAAGGCCGAACCGAGACGCGCTACCCTCACTGCATGACCAGTCCCGCACGAGCCGATGGGCGCCTCACCGTTGCCCTCGTCTCGGAGGTCTTCTGGCAGCCGGACGGCATCGGCCGGCTCGGCGAGCGGCTCGACCAGTGCGCGGCGCGCGGCGCCGACCTGGCCGTGCTGCCGGAGCTTCCCCTCAATCCGTGGCGCCCCGCCACCAAGAACTCGGTCGACGAGGACGCGGAGCCGATGGATGGCCCCCGGGCGAGCGCGATGGCTGCGGCCGCACGTGCGGCCAACATCGGCCTGGTGGGAGGCTTCATCCACGCCGACCTGGCCACCGGGAGGCGGACCGGCCGGGTCCTTGTCTTCGATCGGTCAGGGGAGCTCGTGACGACCTACGACAAGCTCCACCTGCCGGAGGAGCCGGGCTTCTGGGAGACGAGCCATTACGAGCCCGGGACCGCTGCCCCGCTGCGAATCGACGCGTTCGGGATGGCCGTCGGTGTCCAGGTCTGCAGCGACATCAACCGTCCCGAGGGGTCGCACCTGCTGGGGGCGCAGGGGGCGCAGGCGATCCTGATCCCCCGCGCTTCGGAGGAGAAGACATACCAGCGCTGGAAGATCGTCTTCCGTGCCAACGCCATGACCAGCTGCTGCTACGTCCTGTCGGTGAACCGTCCGGACCCCGAGGAGGGCGTCCTGATTGGGGGCCCGTCAGTTGCAATCGACCCCAACGGCCAGGTGCTGCTGGAGACGACCGACCAGATTGGCATCGTCACGCTCGAGTCGAGCGTCGTCAACGCCGCGCGCACCTCGTATCCGGGCTACCTGCCCGTGCGCGCACGCCTGTACGCCGATGCCTGGACCGAGATCGCCGGTCGCGACGGCGAGCCCGACGCCGATCCGGTGGCCGGCTAGGAGAACGAGAAGCGCCCCTCCGCCAGCAGCTCGACACCGCGGTACACGCGGAGGATGAAGTTGCCGGTCCCCCAGGCATCGATCAGGCCGGCGGCGTCCGCGACCCTGAATCCGGCGACCATCAGGTCGGCCTGCACGGTCAGATCGCTACCCTCGCGCGGCTGGACGACGGTCAGGCCGCCGTCGTCCGCGACACGGATCACTTCCTCCTGGATCACGTTCACGGCGAACGGCTCGATGAGCTGGATCGAGTGCGCGAACGCGACCCCGGCCGAGAAGCTGCTCGTCGCGCCCGTCACCGCGCGCGTGTCCGGGTCGATACCCGTGCCGAAGGTCACGGTGCCGATCAGGGGGACCGCCGAACCGGACGGGGCGGCGCTTTCCACCGAGCTCGGCTCCACCGAAGGGGACGCCGACGCCGAAGCCGATGGGGTGGGGGATGGGGTCTCCGTCGCCACGTTGGGGGCGTCGGGAATGAGGCCGGACAGGAAGAGGCCCAGGACAATGGCCAGCACGATGGCGCCGACCGTGCCACCCATTGAGATGAGCGAGGCCTGATCGGTCGGGATGATGCCGCCCGGGCCGATGCCGGCGGGTCCATCCGGCCGGATCGGCGCGCCGCACGACCGGCACACCTGGGCCCACGATGGGTTGGCGTGGCCGCAGTTGAAGCACTCGACGGTGTCGCCGGTCATCGGGCGAGAGCCTAGCACGCGAACGGCCGCCGGCGGTGAGAACGCCGACGGCCAGGCGGAGGACCCCACAACGGGCCATCCAGGCCGATGCTACCGTCCGGCATGGGGGCGTGTGCAACTGGTGCCGGAGGTGGGAGTCGAACCCACACGAGCTTGCGCTCACCGGATTTTGAGTCCGGCGCGTCTGCCGATTCCGCCACCCCGGCACGGGGGAGGGTGATGGTACGCGCCCGTCGATCCGACGGACGGGGATGTGATGATAGGGGCGCATGCACCCGCCCGATCCGGCCCGGCCAGCGTCCCGCACCGCGCCGCTTCCCGACGAGGATGCCCTGGTGGCGCGCGCGATCTCCGGCGACCGTGGGGCATTCACGCAGCTGGTCGAGCACTACCAGTCCGCCTGTTACGGCCTGGCCTGGCGCCTGCTCGGCGATCCGGACCAGGCGGCCGATGCCGCACAGGATGCCTTCGTGCACGCCTACGACGCGATCGCCAAGTACCGAGGCGGCCTGTTCAGATCCTGGCTGCTGCGCATCACCGCAAACGCCAGCTACGACATCCTCCGCCGTGCGCAGCGCCGCCCGACGACCACCCTCCCCGACGCCGAGGAGGGACAGGCGGAGCTGCCCGACGACCGAGCACTGGACCCGGTGGCCGAGGCGAGCCGTTCGGAGCTGTACCGCTACCTCGACGCCGCCCTGCGACGCCTGCCGGAGGATCAGCGCACCGCGATCGTGCTGTGCGACGTCTATGGCATGGACTACGGCGAGGTGGCGACCGCCACCGAGTCCGCGCTCGGCACGGTGAAGTCGCGCATCCACCGCGGTCGCCTGCGGCTCCGCGAATTAATGGCCGAGCACCGGGAACTGTTCGTGAACGAGCCGCGTCTGAACCGATGACCATGCCGAACACCTCGCATCCCGATGACGAGCGGCTCGCTGCCTGTGCAGGCGGCGACGCCGATGCCGCCTCTGATCGCGCGCTCGCCGAGCACGTCTCCGCCTGCGATCGCTGCGCCCCCATCGTCGACGAGCTGACGCTCCTTCGTGTTGCCCTGGCCACCCTGCCCGATCTCGCTCCTTCGCGCCCGCTCCGCCTCATTCCACCGGTCCCGTCGAGCGCGCCGCGTCCCATCGGTCCGCTTGGCTGGCTGCGCCGGCTGGCGGCCCCGGCCATGGCCGCAGGAGCCGGCCTGGTCGTGGTAGGGGCGGTGGGCATGTCAGGGGTCGCCAGCAGCTTCAGTGGGGCAGCTGGCGCCGACAGAGCGGCGCTGGAAGCCGCGAGTTCGTCAGGCGCAGCGGCGCCTGGCGAGAGCGTGGTCCCGGCTCCGGGCCAGGGTCCCGAGACGCATGGTCTCTTCTCGCCGGTGATGACCTTGGATGACGGCGGGAGGTCGGAGACCCCTGCCGAGTACGGCAGCCCGGACTCGCAGAGTGCGAGCGCCAGCCCTCGCGCGTCGGCGTCACCGGGTGAGGACGACCTCACCGGCTTCATGTCCAGCCCGGCCGATGAGCAGCCCTGGCTGACCCTCCTGATCGCCGGCGCGGCGATCTTCGGAGTCTCGACCGTCCTCCGCTTCTCCCTGGCGACGCAGGCGGGCTGACCCACCGCTCGCCCTAGGCGAGCTTGCCGGCCACCACCGCCACGGCGAGCAGGGCCAGGAACACCACCGCAACGATCAGCGCCGCCCACCCGGAGTCCCGGAACGTCCGCGGGCCCGCCTCCAGCGGCTGCGGTCGGCGGGTCGGCGGCACCTGCACCTCGCCGGGCTGGCGGGCCGTCTTCGGGGCCGCGCGGGTCTCGGCGGCCGTCGCTCGCCAGGTGGCCCAGGTTCGCGTCGTTGTCGGTTGAGCCGGGCGGATCGTCCGGCGTGAAGCCGCCCAGTGGCCGCTCGCCGGCGTGCCGGCCGCGGGGTGCCCGCTGTCGTACTCGGCGCGCCGCGAGACGGACGAGAGGAGCGTCCAGGCCTCATTGACCTGCTGCATCCGCGCCGCCACCTCCTCCCCCGGATGGAGATCGGGGTGGAACCGCTTGGCGAGGCGGCGATGGGCACGCGCGACCTGCAGCGGGCTTGCGTCACGGTGGAGTCCCAGGACGGCATACGGGTCCGGAGCGGGGTGGTTCGACATCGGCGCCGATGATACGGCGACGCACCTTCAGGATGGGGTCATCGGCACCGATCCGCCCGCCGTTCCCGGCGGGGGATCGGTCTAGACTGGCGATCATGGCCGACCGCCGACCCATCCTCATGCTCATCGATGGGCCGAGCCTGGTCTATCGGGGCTATTTCGCGCTGCCGCCGCTCACCATGTCCGACGGCGCCCTGGTCAACGCCGTCTTCGGCTTCCTGCAGATTGTCCTGCGCGGGATGCAGGACCTGAAGCCGGATTACGCCATCGTCAGCTTCGACCTCGGGAAGCCGCAGTTCCGCTTCGACGCGTACCCGGACTACAAGGCGGGTCGCCCGTCGATGCCGGACGACCTGCGATCGCAGTTTCCGATCGTGCGTGAGGTGGTGACCATGATGGGCATGCCGATCCACGAGCTGGCGGGCTACGAGGCTGACGACGTGATCGGCACACTCGCTCGCCAGGCAACGACGCAGGGCGTCGACACCTACATCGTGTCCGGCGACCTCGACGGCCTCCAGCTGGTCGACGACCACATCCGCCTGCTGACCACCCGGATGGGGGTCGCCGCGACGGTCATCTACGACGAGGCCAAGGTCAACGAGCGATACGGCCTGCGGCCCGACCAGATGCTGGACTACAAGGCACTGAAGGGCGACACCAGCGACAACATCCCGGGGGTGCCGGGGGTCGGCGAGAAGACGGCGATCGCCCTGCTCCAGGAGTTCGGGTCGCTCGACGCCCTGTACGAACGGCTCGACGAGGTGAAGGGCAAGCTCCGCGAGCGCCTCGCCGAGCATCGTGAATCGGCATTCCTGTCGAGGCAGGTGGGACGCATCGTGACCGACCTGCCGGTCACGCTCGACCTGGAGCCGGCCCGTACCGGCCGCTACGACCGACGGGCGGTGGCGCAGCGATTCCGCGAGCTCGAGTTCCGCTCGCTCATCGACCGACTCCCACCATCCAGCATCGCGCCGACCGGGCACGATTCCCCCGAGCTCAACACGAAGGGTGGGCTCCAGCTCTCGCTCGACCTGCTGGGCAGCGCGGGGGCGCTGACGACGAGCGCTGCCGTCCCGGAGGAAGCACGCGGCCCCGCGCGGGCCGCACCCGACCCGATCGCCGACCCTGCCGGTGCGATCGAGCACGTCGATCCCCGGATTCCCCGCACCGAAGCCGACCGGGTCGAGCTCGAGGCCTGGCTCGCTGCGCACGGATCGTCAGTCGGGATCGGCTGGTCGGCCGGGCCGGGGCGGCCCCTCGAGCGCAGCCTCTTCGGCGTCGCCCTCGCCGGCGCCGACGGCAGCTGCTGGTACATCCCGTTGGGCGGTCGCGACGCAGGCGCCGCCTGGTGGCTGCCACGCTGGTTCGCACGCGAGGATCGGCCCCTGATCGGGCACGACCTCAAGCAGCTGATCGTGCTGCTGGCGCGCGCGGGCGCCCCGTTGCGCGGCCCGACCTTCGACACGCTGGTGGCGTCCTACATGCTGAATCCGGCGCTTCGGGCCCAGACCCTGGATGACCTGGCCGCCAACCGCTACGGCTCCGAGCTGCCGCCGCGGCCGGTCAGCGCGGAGACCGGCGCCGAGGAGTCGGTGGCCGCCCGGCGCGCGGCCGGCGAGGCGCTGATCGCGCTGCTGCTCAAGCCTGCGCTCGAGGCGGAGATGGCCGAGGCCGGGCTCGCCAACCTGTTCGACGAGGTCGAGATGCCGCTCCTGCCGGTGCTGGCCGAGATGGAGCTGGCCGGGGTGGCGATCGACCGAGATGTGCTCGCCGCGATGGCCACCGAGTTTGGTACGCAGCTGGCCTCGCTCGAGGGACGCATCTACGAGCTGGTCGGCCACCCGTTCAACATCGGCTCGCCCAAGCAGCTCGAGCAGATCCTGTTCGGTGAGCTGGGGCTGCCGGCCACCAAGCGCACGCGCACCGGGTACTCCACGGACGCATCGGTCCTGGAGGAGCTGAAGGAGAAGCACGAGGCGGTGGCCCTGATCCTGGAGCACCGCCGGGTGGCCAAGCTGAAGTCGACCTACGTTGACGCGCTGCCGCTCCTGGTCGACGAGGACGGGCGCGTGCACACCACCTACGCGCAGGCGGTTGCCGCCACCGGACGGCTGTCGAGCGCCGACCCAAACCTGCAGAACATCCCGATCCGCACCGCCCTGGGGCGGCGCATCCGCCGGGCCTTCGTGGCCCCGGCCGGGAGGCTGCTGCTGGCGGCGGACTACTCCCAGGTCGAGCTGCGCATCCTGGCGCACGTGTCCGGCGACCCCGGCCTCACGGCCGCCTTCGCGGCGCACGAGGATATCCACCGCGCGACCGCCGCGCGCGTCCTGAAACTGGACCCCGCCGACGTCACCTTCGAGCAGCGCAGCATGGCCAAGATGGTGAACTTCGGGGTCGCGTACGGCATGAGCGACTTCGGCCTGGCCGATCGGCTGCGCATCCCGCGCGAAGAGGCCCACCAGTTCATCGCCGATTACTTCGCAGCCTATGAGGGGATCCGGCGCTACATCGTCGAGATGAAGATCCTGGCCCGCGACCAGGGATTCGTGTCGACCCTGCTTGGCCGCCGCCGCTACATCCCTGAGCTGTCCGCGCGCAATCCCTCGCTCCGCCAGGCGGGGGAGCGGATGGCGATCAACATGCCGATCCAGGGCACCGCCGCCGACGGGATCAAGATCGCCATGGTCCGGTTGGCAGCCGCGATGCGCGAGCGCGGCATGAGCTCGCGGATGCTGCTCCAGGTCCATGACGAGCTTGTCTTCGAGACCGATGAGGCCGAGCTGCCGGAGCTGGCTGCCCTCGCTCGGCAGGTGATGGAGGCTGCCCTCCCGCTCGACGTGCCACTCACCGTCGACCTCAAGGTCGGCGACGACTGGGAGGGGATGGACCGCTACGAGCCGGGCACCGACGGCACCTGGCAGCGCGTGCCGCGCACGGCCGAGGCGCTGGTGGACGAGCCCGTCCTGGCCGAGGTGGTCGGCTGACCGATGCCGGAGCTCCCGGAGGTCGAGACGGTGGCTCGGGACCTGCAGCGCTGGGTGGCGGGCGCGGTGATCACTGACGTCGAGGTCCGCTGGGATCGAACCATTCGCCACCCGCAGCCGGCCGAGCGCTTCGCGGCCGAGCTGCGCGACGCCGTCATCAAGCGTGTCGGTCGACGCGCCAAGAGCGTCCTGCTGCACCTCGACGACGGTCGGGTGATGACCGTGGCGCTGCGGATGACGGGCGCCCTCATCGTGGCGCCTCCCTCGACCCCGGACGACCCCTACGCGCGCGTGGTGTTCCGGCTGGCGGACGGGCGGGAGCTGCGCTACCGCGATGTCCGCAAGTTCGGGCGGATCGGGCTCTGGGAGCGGGGCGGGCTGGTCCGACGTTCCGGGCGCCGGCGCATCCGCGACCCGCGCACCGCCTATCGGGTCGGCGACGTGTTCGCGCGGCACGGGCCCGAACCGCTGGCAGCCTCCTTCAGCGCGGCGCGCTTCGCGGCTCGGCTGCGTGGCCGATCGGCGCGGCTCAAGACGCTCCTGCTCGACCAGTCATTCATCGCCGGGGTCGGCAACATCTACGCCGACGAGGCGCTCTGGCGGGCGAGGCTCCATCCGCTGCGTGCCGCGAACACCCTGACGGAGGCCGAGGTGCGGCGCCTGCATCGTGCGGTCCGGGGGGTGCTGCGGCAGGGGATCGCCAACCGCGGCGCGAGCTTCGCCGACTACGTGGGTGCCGACGGCGAACCGGGCGCCAACGCGGAGCGGCTGTCCGTGTATCGGCGCACCGGCGAGCCGTGTCTGCGCTGCGGTGGCGAGATCGTGCGGATCGTGGTCGGCCAGCGCAGCACGCATTTCTGTCCTCGCTGCCAGCCCGAAGGTGTCGGCGAGGGGGAGCCGTCCGCGTGAAGGTGATCGGCCTGACCGGCAACATCGGCTGCGGCAAGAGCACGGTCGCGGGGATGCTGCGCGACATGGGGCTGGCGATCATCGACGCCGATGCCGTGGCGCGCCAGGTGCGACTGACCGATGACGTCGCGCGGCGCGCGATCGAGCGGCGATTCGGGACGCTCGATGCCGCGGCCCTGGCGGGGATTGTCTTCGACGATCGGGCGGCGCTCGCCGACCTTGAGGCGATCGTGCATCCACCGGTCCGCGACGAAGTTCGCGCTCGTCTGGCCGAGCTCGAGGCGGCCGGAGCCCCGGGGGCCTGCATCGAGGCGATCAAGCTCCTCGAGTCGCCCCTGCATGACCGTTGCGATCAGATCTGGGTGGTCCGCTGCGACCCGGCACATGCGCTGGCGCGCCTCGCGGCGCGGGGCCTCGACGCGACCGCCGCGCGTGCGCGACTGGCGAACCAGTCGAGCCAGGCGGATAAGCTGGCAGCTGCCGACGTCGTCATCGACGGATCGGCGACGCTGGACGAGACGCGACGCCAGGCCGAGCAGGCGCTCGCCGCGCTGCTCGGCGGCGGCTAGAGACGGATCAGGGAGCCGGGCTGGGGAAGACCGGTGGCCGAGGCACCGGGAAGCCGAATTCGTCGAGCAGCATGTCGATGGTCGACCCGAGCGTGGTGGCGGTTCGGTCGTCCTCCTCGGGGCGCAGGACCAGGGTGAACTGGCCGCCCGCGGCGGTCAGCTCGGCGACCTTCTCTGCTGTCGCCAGGTCGGTGCGCAGGATGTAGAGCGCCCCGTTGCGCGACAGGATGGTGAGCAGCTGGAGGGTGACCTTGGTTGATGGACCGGGGATCACCACCTGGGTCGTGACCTCGGCCTCCTCCGCCGTTTGACCGATCTCGGGGTTGATGGCCATCGTCACGATCAGGTCCACCTGCTGCCCGGCCACGAGGGTTCCGGCGACGGCGCGGTCATCGGGGACGCTCACGCTCACGGCGCGGAGGTCCGGCCCGTTCGGATCGAACACCTCGCCGGGTTCCAGGATCGAGAAGGCCTGGCCGGTGGCGTTGGAGGCGAGCATGGTGCGGGTGACCATCTGGCCGGTCGAGATCGGGATGCCGCTCAGCTTGCCGAGGACCTCGTCGAGGCGGTTGAAGGCCGCCTCGTTGGTGGCATCCGCGGGGACGCTGCGCATGGCGACGTCGCCCTCCTCGATTGGCTTGCGTGCCGGAATCTCGCGCACGGCGACGACGACCTCACGCATCTCCTTGGGAGCCTGCGCGTTGAGGGAGCCGAAGCGCAGCGCGACGAAGACCAGCCCTCCGACGGCGATCGCCACCACCAGCCCGACGCCGATGTAGAGCTTCGATCGCTTGCTGTGCTTGTCGCTGTATTCCAGTTCCACGCGAGTGGTCTCCTTACCTCAGCTCCAGGGAACGATGCGCGCCACCTGCGCGCGGCGAAGGTTCGGGTCGGCAGCGTCGGCATACACGCCGCTCACCGCGCGACCCGAGATCTCGTTGGCGTTGATATCGGTCACTTCGTAGACCGAGAAGCCGATGATGTCCACGTACGACCCGCCGCTCGAGGTGGTCGCCACCGTGAAGGTGACCGGCTGGATGTGGGTCACCGGTTGGCTGGCCCCATTGATGCCCGTGCCGCGGACGTCGACCCGGTAGCAGCCCGGTGCCAGGCCGACCGTGCTGATGCTCAGGTTCGACAGGGCGCCTGAGCCGCTCGAAGTCGGGGTGACCGAGGCCGCGCTGAAGGTGATCTGGCCGGCGCCGATGGTTGCCGGCGTCAGGCTGCAGTCAGTGAAGCTGGCCGGGTCGTAGCTCAGCGCCACGGTGCTGCCGGTGGCCCCCCACCGGGTCGCCGCCGCATTGGTGGTGGAGACGTAAATGGGGATGCTGATCGAGTCGCCCATGCTGGCCGCTGACCCGGTGGTGGTCGAGTTCGAGAAGCTGAAGTCACGCTCCGCGCCGCCGACCCTGACCGGCACGACATAGCGACGGGTCTGGAAGTAGGGGTTCCCGGAGTGGCCCTCCAGCCAGGCGGTGTAGATGCCGGCCGGGACGGTGTTGCTCTCGATCCCGCTCATGCCGACGGTGGTGCCGTTCTTGTCGGGCACGAAGACGTCGGTCGACCAGGTCGGCTGGTTCATGTCGCCCGCCCCCGGGGGTGTCACCGGAGGGTCGGGGAGGATGTCGTACAGGGGATAGCCGGCCGCAGCGGCGTTGACGTCGCCGTGCATGTGCAGCGTCACGGTGCTGTTGAAGGCGTCGTTGCGCGAGACGGTGAAGTTCGGGCCGTTCACCGGCGCCCCGGTGGTGGACGCCACGGTCATGGCCGACGGCGGGCTGATGGCGAAGTCGGGGATCTGCATCACGGTGCCGTTGTAGACGGCGAGCATGATCCGATCGCCCACCACGAACACGTCCTCGAAGTTGCCGACGACCACGTTGGTGTCGTTGCCGGAGAGCACGGCGACCTGGTCGTTCGGGTCGGCCGGCTGCACGATCGACGGGAACATCGGTCCCGGATACCCGGTCAGCAGATAGTCACCCTGCATATCCTTGAGCGTGTTCTCGCTGATCCCCGGGGGGACGCCGTTGTAGTAGACCCGCGAGGTGACCGACTGGAAGTTGCGGATGTCGAGCGCCACGAAGCCGCGGAAGGACGAATCGTTCGACGCCTTGCTGTTCGGCCCGTAGAGCGCAAACGCGGGGCCGGGATCAGCCTCGCTGGCGGGGGTGCGTCCGTCGTAACCGAGAACCGACACGGGGTCGACCCCGCCGTTGGCGCTGGTCGGCGAGGTGGCGGCGAAGTCCACGAAGCCGGCGCCAGGGCCGGGAGCGTTCTCATAGCGGCGCGCGACGATCGGGATGGCGGGGCCGCCCTGCAGCTGGCAGCGCGCTCGCCCGCCGGTGTCCAGGGTCGGGATGCCAACCACCCGCGCCAGGGCGGTCTCGACCGTCGAGGCGATCGCGACCCGAACGCTCGTCGATGAGACGAGGATCCCCGAGGTCAGGTAGGCCGGGTCGCCGGGGTGTCCATCGGCGTACACCGCGGCAAGGTCGGGGGCGATGGTGGCCGTGCCACCGGCCGGCGAGCCCTCGAGGTTGACCTCGGCCACGGTCCTGGCCGCCGCGGCGGCCACGGCGTCCGTGTCACCGGCGATGAGGCTGCGACAGGCGGCAAGGACGGCGGCGTCGGCCGCGAGCTGCACGTGCCGCTGCTCGGCGTTCTGTCGACCAAAGTCGATCGCGATGGCGGCGAAGCCCAGGAGCACGACCGTCACGAGCGCGACGATGACCAGCACCTGGCCACGCGGAGCCGGGCGCATCAATTCACCACCATGGTCGCCGTCACGCGCTGCGCGAACCGACCATTGCCGTCGGTCGAGAGGAAGGTGCCGACCATCGGCACGATGATGTCGGTGTGGTAGACGAACTCAACGTGGAGCAGGCAGCCCTCGCGCGTGTCCGGCACGCAGGTGGTGGTGCTGTCGCCGGGGTCCGGGCAGGGGTCATCGGGGTTCGCCACGCTCGCGCAGTACGAGATCGTCATGTCGCCGTTGGTCTGCGTGTCACCGCTCGGCGTCGGGCAGGAGGTGCCACTGAGCGTGACCGTGAAGTGCGGGGTGGTCGTGGAGAGCATCCCGAAGGCGTCGGTGGCGGCCTCCACCACGTCACCACAGCGTGCCGCGTCGTTCCAGGTCTTGGTCTGGTCGCGGTCGAAGACATAGATCGTCCCCGCGCGGGCCCCCTCGCGGGCCGCGTTGGTGAGCGTGACGTTGGCGCCGAAGAGGAGCCCGAACTGGATGATCGCGACCAGGATCAGGAGCACCGGAAGGAGCACGAACGCGAACTCGACCAGCGCCTGTCCATTGCGGCTCCGCGGCAGCCGGCGCCCTTCGTCGGGGGCATGCAGCGGCTCGGCCGGCGCAGTGACCGTGAACGCGGGGCGACGAGGCGGTGCTGACCAGGACATCGGTACGCCCCAGCGTAGAAAAGGGAGGTACGGTCGGATATAGGCCGGTCGGCTAGTGCGAGATCGGTACCGATGGAGGTTGGGTAGAATCGTTGCAACCCCTCCAACCTTTTCCGAGGCTCACCGTCCGCATGCCCGATCTCGTCGCCCACGCTCCGTTCGAGCCGACCGGCGATCAGCCGCAGGCTATCGACGCGCTCGTGCGCGGCGTGCGGGAGAACCTGCGCCACCAGGTCCTGCTGGGCGCCACCGGCACGGGCAAGACCTTCACCGCGGCCAAGGTGATCGAGGCGGTCGGTAAGCCGACGCTGGTGATGGCACACAACAAGACGCTCGCCGCGCAGCTCTACCAGGAGTTCCGCGAGTTCTTCCCGGACAACGCGGTCGAATACTTCGTGAGCTACTACGACTACTTCCAGCCGGAGGCTTACCTGCCCCGGTCCGATACGTACATCGAGAAGGACTCGTCGCGCAACGACGAGATCGACCGGCTGCGGCACAACGCCACGCGTGCGCTCTTCGAGCGCCGGGACGTGATCATCGTGGCGTCGGTGTCGTGCATCTACGGGCTCGGCGCACCGATCGACTACGGCGCCACCGTGATCAACCTCAAGGTCGGGGGGCATTACCGGCGCGACGGGATCCTGCGCCACCTGGTCGACCTGCAGTACCAGCGCAACGACGCGGCACTGGCACGCTCCCGCTTCCGCGTGCGCGGGGACGTGCTCGAGGTGCAGCCGCCGCACGGCGAGTACGTCGTGCGCGTCGACCTGTTCGGTGACGAGGTCGAGAAGATCGTCGAGGTCGACGCGCTGACGGGCGAGGTGCTCGCCGAGCGGCGCGAGGTGAACTTCTACCCGGCCACGCACTACGTCACGCCGCGAGAGAAGCTCCTCGTCGCGATCACCAAGATCGAGGCCGAGATGGAGGAGCGGGTGGCGTGGCTTTCATCCGAGGGGCGCGAGCTCGAGGCCGCTCGCCTCAAGCAGCGGACCGACTTCGACCTGGAGATGATGCGCGAGGTCGGCTACTGCTCGGGGATCGAGAACTACAGCCGTCACCTGGCGGGTCGCGAGCAGGGGAGCCGGCCGTGGACCCTGATCGACTACTTCCCGACCGACTTCCTGCTCATCGTCGACGAGAGCCACATCACCGTGCCGCAGGTGCATGGCATGTACAAGAACGACCGGACCCGCAAGGAGATCCTCGTCGACTTCGGCTTCCGGCTCCCCTCGGCCCTCGACAACCGGCCGCTGACCTTCGAGGAGTGGGAGGACCACCTCAACCAGGTGATCTACATGAGCGCCACGCCCGGTCCGTACGAGACCGAGCGCGCGCAGCGCGTCGCCGAGCAGTTCATCCGTCCGACCGGTGTGGTCGATCCGATGATCACGGTCCGTCCCACCGCGGGCCAGATCGACGACCTGCTGGCCGAGATCCGCGACGTGGTGGCGCGTGGTGAGCGTGCCCTGGTCACGACGCTGACCAAGAAGATGGCCGAGGACCTCGCCGACTTCCTGGCCGAGTTGGGGATCAAGGTCCAGTGGCTGCACAGCGAAGTCGACACGCTGGAGCGGGTCGAGATCCTGCGGGACCTGCGGCTGGGGGTGTACGACGTCCTGGTCGGCATCAACCTGCTCCGTGAGGGGCTCGACCTGCCGGAGGTGACGCTGGTCGCCATCCTCGACGCCGACAAGGAGGGCTTCCTGCGCTCCGGCGGTTCGCTGATCCAGGTGATCGGTCGCGCGGCGCGCAACATCGGTGGTCGGGTGGTCATGTACGCCGATCGCGAGACCGACTCGATGCGTGCGGCGATCGATGAGACGAACCGGCGCCGCGAGCGCCAGACCGCCTACAACCTCGAGCACGGGATCGTGCCCGAGACGATCATCAAGGGGATCCGCGACATCCACGAGGGGCTGCGGCGCGTTGCGGAGGAGCGGGCCGAGCTCGACGTGGAGGGCAAGGAGCCGGCAGAGCTGGTGAGCATGATGAGCCGCCTCGAGGCGCAGATGAAGGAGGCGGCCCGGAACTTGGAGTTCGAGCGCGCGGCCGCCCTCCGCGACGAGATCCTCCAGCTGCGGCGACTGCGCGAGGAGCTCGCAGCGGCGCCTGGGAGCATCCCCGCCGATGTCTATGCGGCCGCGGCCGAGGCGGGTG
>JBBDNI010000042.1:0-15862 GCA_040877645.1 Chloroflexota bacterium | reverse complement strand
ACGACCCAGACCGCCTCGAGGCGCGCGAGGGGCTCGACAAGCGGCTGGTGGCGCGCACCAGGTCGCAACGCGGTGCCGCCGAGCTGCCGATCGACCTGCTCGCCTTCGACACCGGCACCGACGAGGCGGACGCCATCGCGGAGCGGATCGCGGCGTCGCTGCGCGCTGGCCGGCGCGCCGGCGATCATGCCGTGCTGGTGCGCACCAACCGCGATGCCGAGCCGATCCTCCGCTCGCTCAACATGGCCCGCATGCCGTGGCGCTTCGCCGGCACGGCGGGCCTGTACAAGCAGCCCGAGGTTCGGCTGCTGGTCAGCTTCCTGCGGGCGGTCAACGATCCGGAGGACTCGGTCAGCTGCTACGACCTGGCCACCTGCGAGCTGTTCGGACTCGATCCGCGCGACGTGACCGTGGCCCTCAACCGGGCGGGCCGCCGCCGCACCAGCCTCGAGTCCGCCCTGCGCTCCGCATCGGAACAGGGCGATGGCGCTCCATTCGGCAAGCGTCCGCTGGAGGTCGTGGCTCGGCTGCTGGCGAGCCTCGACCAGCATCGGGCCATGAGCGTCGAACGCACCACTGGCGAGCTGCTGTACCACTTCATCACGTCGTCCGGATGGCTGGGCCGCCTGGCCGCCGAGGCGCGGCAGAGCGGCGACGAGCGGCTCGCCAACGTGGCGCGCTTCTTCGAGATCGTGCGGCGCCAGTCGTCGCTGCTGCGAGACGACCGGCTGCCCTTCCTGGTCGCGCAGCTGGACACGCTGATCGACGCCGGCGACGATCCGTCCACCGCCGACGTGGCGCCCGACGACGGCGACGCCGTCCACGTGCTCACCTACCACCGCGCAAAGGGCCTCGAGTTCCCGATCGTGATCATGTCAGGGCTGGTCGACGACCGCTTCCCGACACGTTCGCGTGGCGACCTGCTGCCGTTGCCGGCGGAGCTGGTGCGCGACCCACTGCCCGACGGCGACCACCACCTCGCCGAGGAGCGACGCCTCTTCTACGTGGGCATGACCCGCAGCCGGGAGGAGCTGGTGCTGACCTGGGCGCGGGACTACGGCGGCCGGACCGCGCGGCGGATGAGCCAGTTCGTGCTCGAGGCGCTCGACCTCACGCCCGCGACGCCGGTCGAGGCACTGCGCCCGAGCGTCGCGGAACGCCTGGCGCGACACGAGCGACCGGCACGGATGCCGGCCGTCGCGCAACCGTTGTCGCTAGGCGACCGGCCGCTGACCCTCAGCTACGGGCAGGTGAGCGACTACCTGGAATGCCCCGCCAAGTATCGGTTCGGGCATGTCATTCGCATCCCGACCCCGATCACGCACCAGCTCGTCTACGGCCGCGCGCTGCATGCCGCCGTGCAGGCCTTCCACCGTCGACAGATGGCGGGACAGCCGATGTCGCTGGCCGACCTGCACGCCGAGCTCGACGCGGCCTGGGAATCGGCCGGCTTTCTGACCCGCCAGCACGAGGAGGCGCGCAAGCAGGCAGCCCGGGACGCCCTCGAGCGCTTCTGGAGCGCGCAGCAGCTCGACCCGGCATCGCCGACGGGCGTGGAGCTGGAGTTCGCGGTGCCGCTCGGCCGCGATCGGGTGCGCGGACGATACGACCGGGTCGACACCGACCCCGATGGGCGGGTCACGATCACCGACTACAAGTCCAGCGACGTGCGTGACGCGGCGACCGCAGCGCGGCGATCGCGCGAGTCATTGCAGCTGGGGATCTACGGCCTGGCCTGGGAGGCGCAGCACGGCCGCGCGCCGGACCAGCTGTCGCTTCACTTCCTGGAGTCGGGGATCGAGGGTCACAGCCCCGCCAGCCCGAAACGGTTGGCGCGCGCGGCCGAGCAGGTCGCCTCGGCAGCAGAGGGGATCCGGGCGGGCAGGTTCGAGGCCCAGCCGTCGCCAACCCGCTGCGGCTACTGTCCGTTCCGCGAGATCTGCCCCGACGCCATCCGATGACCGGCAGGGGCCGCCTCGCCGTCGCCGCGCTGGTCCTCCTCTCCATCCTGGGCGGCCTGGTGCTCGTCGCATTCGCCGGCAATGCCTGCTCCGTCGACACCGCTGCGCGACCCTGCCCCAGCGTCGCGTTCAATCGGGCCGTCGTGGTCACCCTGGCTGCGGCAACGGCGGCCCTTGCGGTCGTCCCGTTCGCGCTGCTGGCGGAGTTCGCGCTGCGCCGACGGATCGTGTATCGGGGCGCCTGGGGTCGTGCCACCCGTCGCGGGCTGCTGGTGGCCGCGGCGCTGGCGGCGCTCGCCGGTCTCCGGCTGGGCGGCACCCTCTCCGTCCCCGCCGCGCTGTTCGTCATCACCCTGGCGGCGGTCGTCGAGTGGTTCGCCGTGCGGCGCTTCGACCTGCCGTGATCCACTCCCCGGCGTGACCGCCGACATCTTCGCCTCCCAGCCGGCCGACGAGGATCTGCTCGCCGAGCTCTACGACCTGGAGCACGACGAGGTCGTGGAGGACCTGGCCTTCTACCGCGAGGTGAGCCGGAGGGCAGCCGGGCCAGTGCTCGACCTTGGGTGCGGCTCGGCGCGGCTCTTCGGATCGCTGGTGGAGGGCGGCGCGTCGCGGGTTCTCGGAATCGACGGATCCGCTGCCCTGCTGCGCCGCGCCGAGGCGCGGATTGAGGCGGATCCCCGCCTTCGAGCGGCCGCGAAAGATGGAGCGATCACCCTTCTGCGCGGCGACGTTCGGGCCCTTGCCACGCTGAACATCCGCGATCGGTTCAACCTGGCCATGGCCGTTGGCGTGCTGGCGCACCTCGACGGTCCCGAGGACGCGCTCCGACTGCTGGGCGGCGTCAGATCCCTCCTCGCGGCCGGGGGACGGCTGGTGATCGACGACCTGGGACCGGGTGCGCTGCCCGAGCGCGACCTGCCGCTCTCGATCGATTGGCGCGGTGAATTGCACGGCCGCGAGGTCGTTCGTCGCAGCGAATTGCTGCGCCGCGAGTCGCCCGAAGGGCTCCGAGTGGCCTTCTCGACGATCGCGGATGCAGTACAACCCGATGGTACGATAGCGCGACTTCCGGCCAGCCACCGGCTCTGGTATCCATCTTCCGAGGCGCTCGCCGCGCTCGTGTCGCAGGCGGGGATGGTGGTCGAGGTGAGCTACGGCTCGCACGACCTCGAGCCGCTCGACCGGGAGAGCGGGCGTCGCATATTTATCGTGCTGTACGTGCCCGGGGCGCCCCCCGGTCACGAGAGGTGAGGGCTTGGCGGATCAGATCCGGCTGTTGGTGATCGAGGATGTGCCGCAGGTGGCGATGCACATGCGATCGCTGCTGCATGCGCAGGCCCAGATCAAGATGCTCGACGTCGTCACGTCGGGTGAGCAGGCGCTCGTATCGGTCGGCGAGCTGCATCCGGACGTCCTGATCGTGGATGCCCTGCTCCAGGGCCGCGTGTCTGGTCTCCAGGTCGCCGAGCAGGTGCGCCGGGCGGAGCCCAGCGTGTCGGTCATCGTGCTGACCGTGCCGCAGAACCCCGTCAACGTGGACGCGGCCCGCGGCGTCGACGCGGTCCTGAAGATGCCGTTCTCCGGCTTCGACCTGACGACCATGGTCCGCAAGGTGCACGAGCAGAGCTCGGTGCCGGGCTCGCGCGGCTCCTCGATCATGGTCAGCTTCTTCTCGCCCAAGGGCGGCGTGGGGCGGACAACGCTGGCCTACAACCTCGCCGTGTCGCTTGGCGTCGACCACAAGGTATGCCTGATCGACGGCTCGCTGCAGTTCAGCGACCTGCGTGGGCTGCTCCGCGTGCCGGCGACCGCGCCGTCGATCGTGAACCTGCCAACCGACAAGATCCGCGACGTCGACCTGGCCGAGGTCATGTGGAACGACCCCGCCGGCATCGACGTGCTGCTCGCTCCGCCGCGGATCGAGATGGCCGAGATGGTCACGGTGCGCGACATCGAGAAGGCGCTTTCCATCATCCGGCAGGTCTACGAGATCGTGGTGGTCGACACCCGCGCCTCCCTCTCCGATGACGCGCTGGCCTTCCTCGACGCCTCCGACCTGATCCTCGAGGTGCTGGCCTACGACAGCATGGCGATCCGGGCCCTGGCGATGGCCGACGAGGCATTCGCCGCCATCGGCTACCCCCCGACCAAGCTGGCGACGGTCCTCAACCGCTCGGACTCGACCGGTGGCTTCAGCAAGGCCGATGTCGAAGAGGCGATCAGCCGCAAGATTGACTTCGAGGTCGTCTCCGACGGTCGCCTGGTGGTGGCCGCCAACAACGAGGGCGTGCCATTCGTGCTTGCCAGCCCGGACGCTCCGATCTCCCAGGGGATCCGTGCCATTGCCCAGGCGGTCGGCGCTCGCCTGCTCGACCGCAGCCCGGCCCTGGCCCGACGCTGAACGGACTGGTGCGGCCAGGGACTGATCCTCGGCCCATCGGCGTCTTCGACTCCGGCGTCGGCGGGCTGACCGTGCTGGCGGAGCTGCGTCGTCGCCTGCCATCCGAGTCGACCATCTACCTCGGTGACAACGCCCGTGCGCCGTACGGGCCACGCCCCGCCGATGAGGTCCAGCGTTTTACGCTCGAGGCGGTCGCCTGGTTGCTCGCCCAGGAGGTCAAGCTGCTGGTGCTTGCCTGCAACACGGCGACGGCCCATGCCCTGCCGCTCGTCCGCGCGGTTGCCAGCGTCCCGGTCCTGGGTGTCGTGCGTCCTGGCGCCGTGGCAGCGGCAGCCTCGACCCGGGCCGGTCACGTTGGCGTCATCGCCACCGCCGGGACCGTGGCATCCGGAGCCTACGCGGCGGCGGTCGGGGAGGCTGATCCAACCCTGGTGGTGACCCAGCTTGCCTGCCCGCAGCTCGTGCCGCTGGTCGAGGCCGGCGACCTGGCCGGGCCGACGACGCAGGCTGCCGTGCGCGGCTACCTTGGCGAGCTCTTCGCGGCCGACCCGGCGATCGACACGCTGCTGCTGGGCTGCACCCATTACCCGCTGCTGCGTCCGGTGATCGAGTCGGTGGCCGGACCGGGGGTGGCGGTCGTCGATTCGGCGTTCACGACTGCCCTCGCCGCCGAGGACCTCCTCGACGCGCTCGCCGGACGGACGGTATCGACCGGCACGGGAGGCAACCGGATCGCGACAACCGGGGACGTGGCCACCTTTGCCTCGGTGGCGGGCACCGTCTTCGGAACCGCCCTGCCCTCCGTCGAGCATGTGGCGGTCGCGTCCGACTAGACTCAGCAGCATGTCACGCAGCGCCACTCGCCTCGGGATGGGCATCATCGTCGGCGGCCTGCTCGGGATGGGCGCCACGGTCGTGCAGCGCGAGCTCTTGCGCCGCGCCGGCACGCACCTCATCGACTGGGAGGCGGTTCGGCAGATCGCCAGGCGCCGCCTTGGCCCCGCCGCCGCGCCCCTGACTGCGGCCGACCGCGCCGCGGCCGAGGCCTTCTACCGTGCCGAGCTGCTGCGCATCGAGCCGGTCGTGGCCGCCTCGATCGGCGCGGACCTGCCGCGCGCCCTCGAGACCCCGGCCGTGGTCGACCGGCTCGAGTGGATCGACCTCAACCTGGCCACCTTCGAGCAGCTCTTCGGCCGGGTGGAGCAGATCGTGACCGAGGGGATGACCGGGGCGGACACCCCGGGCCGCGCCTTGGCACGGATCGTGAACCGCTCCCTTGGCAACCAGCAGCTCGGCTTCCTGATGGCCTTCCTGGCGCGCAAGGTGCTGGGCCAGTACGACGTCAGCCTGCTCGCCGCGGCCTCCGCGCCGGCGGCCCGCGGGCGCCTGAACTTCGTCGAGCCGAACATCGCCGCCACGGCCGCATCGCTCGGCGTTCCGCCGGACCAGTTCCGCACCTTCATCGCGCTGCACGAGGCGACCCACGCCTTCGAGTTCGAGGCCTATCCCTGGCTGCGCGACTACTTCGCTGCCGCGGTCGGCGAGGCGCTCGAGCTGCTCGCCGCCGACTCGGGCGGCATGGCTGCGCGCCTGCGCTCGGCGATGCGAGGACGCGGCGGCCACTGGCTGGAGCGGATGATGTCGCCAGCCCAGCTGGCCGCGTTCCGGCGCACGCAGGCGCTGATGTCCCTGCTGGAGGGTTACTCGAACCACGTCATGAACGAAGCTGGCGAGCAGCTGCTGCCCGGCTTTGCGCGCCTGCACGAGCGGTTCGAGCGCCGCAACGAGGCACGCGGCGCGCTGGAGCGGGCGATCCTGCGCATCACCGGCCTCGACCTCAAGATGGAGCAGTACGTCGCCGGCGAGCGATTCGTGGCGGCCGTCCTGGCGGCCCGCGACCGTGCGTTCCTGAACCAGGTGTGGGAGCGGCCCGAACGCTTGCCCGACCTCGCCGAGATCAGGGACCCGCAGCGCTGGATCGACCGGATCGAGGGGCGCCCGGCGGGGAGCCGGTCAGCTGAGCAGCGACGAGATCGTCCTCCTCGCGACCCCCATCTTCGGGGCGCCGATCTCGGCCGAGCATGCTGCCCGCCTGGAGGCGGTGCCGGGAGTCCGGGTGGTCCAGATGTCGCGCGAGGGACTGGTGCACGACAACGCCGAAGCGGAGCTCGCGTCAGCGCGCGTGCTGCTGCGAGGCGGCGTGCCGGCATCGGTCCTCGATCACATCGTGGCGAGGACGCCGCGGCTGGAATGGATCCATTCCTTCTCGGCCGGCGTGGATCGGGTCGCCACCGCCGTCGTCCGCGAGCGAGCGTTGACGGTGACCAATGCGCGCGGCGTCTTCTCGCGCCCGATCGCCGAGTACGTGGTGATGATGAGCCTGGCCATCGCGCGCCGGCTACCGCAGCTGCTCGAGCTGCAGCGTGAGCGGACGTGGCAGCCGCTGCGAGGCACCGAGCTGGGCGGTATGACGGTCGGGATCGTGGGCTTCGGCAGCATCGGCCGCGAGATCGCGAGCCTGCTGGCGCCCTTCGAGGCGCACATCCTGGCCACCCGTCGCCATCCGGAGCGCGGGGCCGGCGACCTGCCGAACGTGGAGCTGCTGCCGCTCGACCAGCTCGACGAGCTGCTCCGCCACAGCGACATCGTGGTCGTGGCCGCACCTCTGACCGACGACACTGCCGGCCTGATCGGGGCTGCCCAACTGCAGGAGATGCCGGAGCACGCCTGGCTGATCAACATCTCGCGCGGCCGTCTGCTGGATGAGCTGGCGCTGCGCCGGGCGCTCGAGGCCGGCTGGATCGGCGGCGCCGTGCTCGATGTCTTCAACGAGGAGCCGCTGCCCCCGGACTCGCCGCTGTACGGGGTCCCCAACCTGATCATCACCCCGCATACCTCGTGGTCGAGCGACCGGGTCGTGGATCGGTCGATCGACCTGTTCGTCGAGAACCTGCGCCGCTTCGCGGCCGGAGAAGAGCTGGAGAACGTGGTCGATCTGGAGGCCGGGTACTAGCCGGTGCAGGTCACCATCGTTGGGCTGCCGGGGAGCGGCAAGACGACCGTCTTCAACGCGCTGACCGGGTCCCATGCCGACATCGGCGGCTTCTCGGGAGGCCGCGCCGCCCCAAACGTGGGCGTGGTGAAGGTGCCCGATGCGCGCCTGGATCGCCTGTCGGAGCTCTTCCATCCGCGCAAGACGACGCCGGCTGACGTCACGTACGTGGACGTCGCGATGCCTGCCGGTGCAGCGCGCGAGGGGACGGTGAACCCCGATGTGCTGGCCATGATCCGCAACGCCGATGCGCTGTTGCACGTCGCCCGTGCCTTCGAAGGCGGCGATAGCCAGGCCGATGCGTGGCGGGACGTCGAAGCGATGGACACCGAGTTTGCGATCGCCGACCTGATGGTGATCGAGAAGCGCCTGGAGAAGCTGCGCACCTCGGGGCGGCACGGCTCGCCGGCTGAGCGCGAGGCGAACGCCCAGGAGGAAGAGCTCCTGGCGCGCCTGGAGCCGGAGCTGTCGGCGGGCCATCCCCTGCGCGCGGTAGACATGACCGATGACGACGAGCTCCGCCTGCGCGGGTATCGGTTCCTGACCCAGAAGCCGGTGTTGGTGGTGATCAACGTCGACGAGTCACAGCTCGCCGCGGTGCCCGACCTGGAGGCAACCGGCCGGGCTGGGTACGGGCAGCCGGAGAGCGATGTCGCCGCCCTCGGAGGGAAGATCGAGGCCGAGCTCGCGCAGCTCTCCGCCGACGACGCCGCGCTCTTCATGGTCGACCTTGGGATCAGCGAGCCGAGCCGCGGTCGTGTGATCCGCCTTACCTACGACCTGCTCGGCCTTTTCTCCTTCTTCACCGCCGGCGAGGACGAGTGTCGCGCCTGGACTCTGCGGCGCGGGGCGACGGCGGTGGATGCGGCGGCGGCCGTGCACTCCGACCTGGCGCGCGGGTTCATTCGCGCTGAGGTGGTCACCTTCGACGACCTGATCGCCTGCGGCAGCATGGTCGAGGCGCGCAAGAAGGGCCTGCTCCGATCCGAGGGTCGGACCTATACGGTTCGTGACGGGGATGTCATCGAGGTCCTCTTCAACGTGGCGCGCTGAGCGCCGGAGCGCTACGAGGAGAGGTCGACCTCGGCGATCACGCTGCGGTAGTCGGGGCTCGGCTCGACCAGGAACGTATCTGCGGCCTCGAGCCCCACGCTCATGCTGGCGGTCAACTTCTCATCGGCGATGTAGGTGAGCCCGCCGCGTCGCTCGAGCTCGCGGGCGATCGCCTCGACCAGGGTGTCCTCCTCGAAGGTGTCCGCCACCGCGTCCCGGGCAGAGAGCACCATCGCAGAGAACGCCTCCGGCGTGTGCTCCTGCTCGCTCACCAGCAGCGCATCGGTCAGAAGGTCGGTAGCGCCTTCGTGCAGCTCGTAGTAGAAGAGTCGCATGATTGCCCGATGATAGCCGCCAGTTCCGATCTCCTGATTGTCGGTGGTCTGACCATCGACCGCTTTGCCGATGGCTCGACTGCCGCCGGAGGCTCGGTCCTCCACGCCGCCCGCGCGACGGTGGCCGCGGGCTGGCGAGTTGCCACCATCACCGCCGCAGGTCCGGAGCCAGAGGCGGCGGCGGCGGTCGAGGAGCTGGCCGGGATGGGTCCCAGCATGGTCCGGAGCGTTCCGGGCTCGATCCGATACGAGATCCGGGAGTCCGGCGGGCGCCGACGCCTGACCCTGGAGGCAGCAGCGGCCGACCTGCCCGTGACCGCGGCCGACGTGCGGGCATTCCAGGCCACCACGGTGCTCCTCGCCCCGGTGGCCGGAGAGCTGTCGGCCGAGAGCGTCGTGTCTTCCCGCAGCAGTCCCGTCGTAGTGGCCGCGCTCCAGGGCTGGCTTCGGTCCCTGGAGCCAGGCAAGGTGGTGCGCCCGCTGCCGCTCGCCTCGCTCGAGGGCGACCTGTCGGCCGCCCTCGATCACCTCGACGCGATGGTCGCCAGCGAGGAAGACCTGGCCGCCGTGGGCGCGGATCCGGTCGCGCAGCTGGTAACCCTGCGGCGGCAGGTCGGTGACCGACCGCTGCTCGTCGTCACGACCGGCGCCGATGGAGCGTGGGTGGACGATGGACCACGCGGCCGGCACCACCTTCCTGCTCCACGCAGCCTTGAAGGGATATCCACCGTCGGTGCCGGCGATGCGTTCGCCGCCCTGCTGACGCTCGCGCTCGGCGCGGGGCACGATCGCCTCGGCGCCGCCACGGCGGCCGTGGCCGCCACCAGCGAGCTGCTCGCCGCCCTGATGGCCTAGGCGATCGCGCGCGCCTCGCGCCCTGCACGCCGCTCGGCCGCAGCGACCCAGCGCCGCAGCCTGCGCAGGCGCGCCTCGACGCGGAGCCGCAACCGGCCGATAGCCAGGATCCCTCCGCCGCGCCCCAGGGCGAACGCCAGGTCCAGGACGTGCGAGGCGGTCGCCGCGGCCTCCAGTGCCCCGCGCAGGTCGCCGCGATGCCGCTCGCGGATACGCGCCACCTCGAGCCAAGCCGAGGCGGCATCGGTCGAGGCGCGACGGGTGGCGGTGGTCCACATCTCTTCCGCCCGGTCGACCTGCCCGGCACTGATCAGCAGGCGGGTGGCCAACCGTCGCAGCGAATGGGCTCGCTCCTGGTCGACTCCCGGCAGCATCGCGGCCTCGACCACCTCGAGCGCCTCCTCGTTGGCGCCGTGCCGCAGCAGCTCGACCGCCATCCCATGCTGGTCGAGCACCGGAGCAACGCGCCAGCCACCCGCGCGCATCCGGACGATCTCGGCCTCCAGCAGGGCGAGTGAGACGACGTCCTGCAGGTTGTGGTCGAGGACATCGGTCAGAAGGTCCGGTGAGCCGCCGCGCAGGTACCCGAAGTAGCGCGACGGCACCTCGCTGCCGGGACAGTCGGAGTTGCGGACCACGCCCAGCACGCCGAACTCGACGTCGGCGAGGCGCGCCCCACCGAGCGGCCTCCGATACAGGCGGCGTGCCACCGGCAGCAGGTCGTCGTGGCGCTCGGGCAGCGCCGCCATCTCACGGAAGAGGCGATGCACGGTGAGACGCGTGGTCAGCAGCGGGAGGTCGAAGCCGCGCCCGTTGTAGGTGACCACCCGCGGCAGCGCCGCCAGCTCGGCGGCAACCAGCCGCAGCAGCGCCGCTTCGTGCGGGTAGTCGGGGAGGAGGAGCTGTCGGATGCGGAGATGGTCACCCTCGACCTGACCGATGCCGGCCAGGAAGACGACCGTGCCGGCGCCGGTCGACAGGCCGGTCGTCTCCGTGTCGAAGTAGCACGCTGCGGGCAGGTCAACCAGGTTCGCCAGCGTCGCAGGAGGCATGGCGACGCGCCGCTCGACGACAACCGCCGCGCCATCGGGGGCGACCTGCAGCCGAGCGCCGAACCAGCGCGCCAGGATCTCGGCGCGATTGTCGGTGGATCGAGCGGGCCGGGGCTGGCCGGGACCTCCCCGTTGCGCCCGCAACTCGGCCAGTCGATCGGCGAGGGTGCGCATCGGTCAGGAGAGCGCTGCCAGCAGCTCGGAGACGGTCGCCTTGCCACGCGCGCCGACCTCGATGGCGGGGCCGACGCAGGCCGGGCAGCCATCGGCGCAGGCGCACGAGTCGACCGCCTCGCGACAGGCTCGCACCAGTTGATCCGTCAGGGTAAAGAGTCGTTCGGTGAGGCCGACTCCGCCCGGCACGGCGTCGTACACGTACAGCGTCGGGCGGCCGGTGAAGGGCGCCTGCACCTGGGCCAGGACCCCGAGATCGCGCGGGTCGCACATCAGCAGCAGCGAGGCGGTCGTGCGGGCCAGGCGCGCCAGGCCGATGAGCGCTCCGTCGAGCGTGTCCCGGTCGTAGCGATTCACGAGCTCGGCCGGCGGGATGAGCCAGCAGGCGGTCGTGTGCATCTCCTGCTCGGGGATGCTGATCGAGCCCCAGCCCACGTTCTCGTGGGTGTGGTACTTGATCTTCTTGAACATGGTTACCTTCCAGGCGACCATCACCTCGCCGCGCTGTCGCTTGCCGGCGGGCGCCTGATCGGCGTCCTCGAAGACCTCGAGCACCTTGAGCGTGATGCCGAGGTCGGCATCGGTGTAGTAGTCGACGTCGGTGCGCGTGACGAAGGCCTTGCGCTCGTCCCAGTCGAGGCGATCCACGTGGAACTGCACGCCTTCGTGGATGTAGATCGCCTTCTCATGCACCAGCAGGGGCGCGGCGAAGAGGTCGACCTCGCCGAGAACCCGATGCCGGTCGCCGGACGTGTCGACGATGACGACGTTCTCCGGCGCGCCGCTTCGCAGCGAGAAGGAGCTGGCCGGGAAGTTCTCGTGGCTCCAGTAGTACCGATCGTCGTCGGCTCGCCGGAGGTAGCCGTCCTCCTCCAGCACGTCGAGGAGCATCGGTGTCTCGTCGATGCCGAAGCGCTCGGTGGCGGGCACCGGCAGCTCGAAGCTCGAGGCTCGCAGGTGGTTGAGGAGCACGTGCAGGTTGTCCGGGTTCACCAGCCCGTGTTCCGGCGAGGTGTCGAACAGGTACTCGGGGTGGGCCGCCAGGAACTGGTCGATAGGGGCGGATGAGCAGATCAGCGCCGAGAGGCTGGTACCCGCCCGCCGCCCGGCGCGGCCCATCTGCTGCCAGGTCGAAGCGATGGTGCCGGGATAGCCGATGCTGATGGCGGCGTCGAGCCCGCCGATGTCGATCCCCAGCTCGAGCGCATTGGTGGCCACCACGCCCCGGACTCGACCGTCGCGCAGGCCGCGCTCGATCTCCTTGCGCTCGTTCGGCAGGTAGCCGCCCCGATAGCCGCGGATGGTATGCGGGTGGCCGGGCGGGGGTGCGAATGTCTCGCGCAGGTATGTGGTCAGCACCTCGACCGCGGTGCGCGACTTCGCGAAGGCGATCGTCTGCACCCCACTGCCGATGAGCCGCTCCGCCACGCGCTGTCCGGTGAGCAGCGCCGATCCGCGGATGCCGAGGTGCTCGTTGGCGACCGGCGGATTCACGACCAGGATGTGCCGGCGACCGGACGGCGCCCCGTTATCGTCCACGAGTTCGACCGGCGCCTCGAGGATCCGCTCGGCCAGCTCCCGCGGATTGGCGATGGTGGCGCTGGCGCAGATGAAGACCGGATCGGCTCCGTAGTGGCGCGTGATGCGGCGCAGGCGGCGGATCACGTTGGCAACATGCGAGCCGAAGAGGCCGCGGTACGTGTGGAGCTCGTCGATCACGACGAACTGCAGGTTCTCGAACAGCTTGAACCACTTGGTGTGATGCGGAAGGATCGCGGCATGGAGCATGTCGGGATTGGTGATCACGACCTGGCCGGCAGCTCGCACCACCGACCGCACATTCGGCGGCGTGTCGCCGTCGTAGGTGTGCGTCTTCAGGTCCAGCTCAGCTGCGTCGGCCAGCGCACGCAGCTCGACCAGCTGATCGGCCGCCAGCGCCTTGGTGGGGAACAGGTAGAGCGCTCGAGCGGTGGGGTCGCGCGCTACGGCGTCCAGGACAGGAAGGTTGTAACAGAGGGTCTTGCCGGAGGCGGTCGGCGTCACGACGACGGCGTTGCGTCCCGCGCGGATGGCTGCGACCGCCTGGGCCTGGTGGGTGTAGAGCGCCTCTACGCCACGCGAGCGGAGGGCGTTCACCAGCCGCGGGTCGAGCCCGTCCGGCCAGGGCGCATGCCGGGGAGGCCGGGGCTCCAGCACCCGATGCGCCGCGATGATCGGCTCGAGGCTGGGGTCGCCGAGCATCGCCTCGATGGCGTCGCTCGCGGTGGCGGGGCGGTCGGTGAGCATGATCGGCTCCAAAATAGCACGCCCGTTCTCTTTCGGGTTTGCATTGTGAGCATCGCAGCGCTCGCGACAGCTCGGCTGTCGCGTCGGCGGTGCTAGGGTTCCGGCTGATGATCCGGCCGACGCCCTTCCATCCGCGCACTAGCTTGCTCAACGAAACCGGGCTGTGGAGCCACTGGGCAGGGCACCTGGCCGCAAACCGCTACCAGGAATCGGACAAGTTCGAATACTTCGCGGTGCGCAGCGCGGCAGGCATCTTCGACACTTCGCCGCTCTACAAGTACCGGTTCACTGGCCGCGACGCCGAGCGCTTCCTGGCCGGCATCCTGGCCCGCGACGTGCGCGCCTGCCCACCCGGACACGCCCAGTACACGACCTGGCTCGACGACCGGGGATTCGTGCTCGAGGACGGGGTCATTCAGCACCGATTGCCGGACGAGTACCTGCTCACCAGCGCCGAGCCGAACTTCGGCTACTTCGCGGATCGGATCGGCCGCCTGGCCGTCGCCATCGAGGATGTCAGCAGCGAGATCGGAACGATCGCCGTGCAGGGACCGCGCTCGCGTGATCTGCTCGCCCAGCTGGTGCCGTCGGTCGCCTCGACGCCCTTCTTCGGCATGACCAGCGGCCAGGTCGGCGGCGTGCCGGTGACCGTGTCGCGCACCGGCTACACCGGTGACCTCGGCTACGAGGTGTGGGTCGACGCCGCCGACGCGCTGACCGCCTGGGACGCGCTGTGGGACGCAGCCGAAGGACTCGGCGTGCTCCCGTTCGGGCTGGCGGCGCTGTACATGCTCCGCATCGAGGCAGGGCTGCTGCTGCTGGCGGTTGACTTCGACTCCAGCCGATACGCCTTCAACGATGCCCATCGGTCCACCCCGATCGAGCTCGGCTGGTCGTGGATGTTCAAGGGACTGGCCGATGACGATCGCGCCTTCATCGGGCGCCGCGCGCTCGAGCGGGAGATGGCCGAGCGCTCGTCACGCTGGCGGATGAGCGGCCTGATGGTCGATTGGGAGGACTACGATCGCGTCTACGGCGCGGCCGGGCTGATCCCGCCCAAGGTGCATGCGCCGGTCCACGAGGACTGGATGGTCTACGACGATGCCGGCCAGCGGGTGGGCTACGCCACCAGCTTCATGTACTCGCCCGTCCTGCAGCGCCACATCGCGCTGGGGCGCGTGCGCCCCGACCTGGCCAAGATCGGACAGCGGGTGCAGCTCGAGTTCACCGTCGACCATCACTACGAGAAGGTCGCGGCGCACGTGGTGCGGCTGCCCTTCTTCAACCCGGAGCGCAAGACGGCGTGAGCAGCGAGCCCTACGACGCGATCGTCATCGGTGGCGGCCACAACGGGCTGGTGAACGGTGCCTACCTTGCCCGTGGCGGGCTGCGGACGCTCATCCTCGAGCAGCGCGAGTTCGTCGGCGGGGCGGCGATCACCGAGGAGCTGCGTCCCGGCTTCTGGTTCACCACCTTCTCGTACGCGCTCTCGCTGCTGCGGCCACAGATCATCCACGAGCTGGAGCTGCCCAAGCACGGCTTCCTGCCGCTGCTGATGTCCTCGCGCTTCGCGCCGACGCCGGAGGGCGAGTACCTGTGGTTCACCAAGCATCACGACCAGAACCTGCGCGAGATCGCGCGCATCTCACCGCACGACGCCGATGCCTACGAGCAGTACAGCCACGACCTCGATCGGGTCTGCCAGGCCATCAAGCCGCTGATCGACATGGTCCCGCCTGACCTGTTCAGCGACGATCCGGAGGAGCTACTGGCGCTCGCTGGGGTCGGATCGCAGCTCCGCAGCCTCGACAAGCGAACGCTCCACAACGCGGTTCGGCTGCTCACCGGCAGCGCGGCCGACTTCCTCGACGACTACTTCGAGTCCGATCTGCTGAAGGGCTGGCTGGCGTCATCGAGCATCATCGGCACCAAGGTCGGACCGCGTTCGCAGGGCTCCGGGCTGGTCCTCCTCTACCACTCGTTGGGGGAGCACGACGGCGAGTTCGGGTCGTGGGCCTTCCACAAGGGGGGCAACGGCGGGTTCACCCAGGTCCTGGCGCGGGCCGCCACCGCCTTCGGCGCGGAGATCCGGCTCGGCTCGCCGGTCGAGCGGGTGCTGACCAGCAATGGGCAGGCGACCGGCGTGGCGCTCGCCGACGGCACCGAGCTCCAGGCCAAGATCGTCGTCAGCGCGCTCGACCCGCGACGCACCTTCCTCGAGCTGGTTGATCCGCGCGAGCTGCCAGACGACCTGGTGGACACGGTCCGACGCATGAAGTTCCAGGGGGTCTCGTCGAAGGTCAACTTCGCGCTGTCGGGCCTCCCACGCTACCCGGCGCTGGCTGAGCGGAACGACGTGTTCCGCGGCTTTCTGAACATCGGGCCATCGATGGACTACCTCGAACGAGCCTTCGACGCGGCCAAGTACGGCTGGTACAGCCCCGAGCCGTACATCGACGGCGCCATCCAGTCGACGATCGACCCGGACATGGCGCCCCCGGGCCAGCACGTCATGTCCTGCTTCGTGCAGTACACCCCGTACCAGCTGCGCGAGAGCGACTGGGACACGGAGCGTGAGCGACTGGGCGACACCGCGCAGGCCGCCCTGGAGCGGTACTTCCCCGGCTTCGGCGACCTCGTGCTGCAGCGCGAGGTGGTCACGCCGCTCGACATCGAGCGGACGATCGGCC
>JBBDNI010000041.1:0-15898 GCA_040877645.1 Chloroflexota bacterium | reverse complement strand
CGACCCGGCTGCCCGCCACCCGGGTAGTTCCGCCCGGGCCTGACCTCGGCGAGGGCGAGGGGCAGGCCCTAGCGCGCCGCGCGCTCGAGATCGCGCTGGCGGGACACCACAACCTGGCGCTGGTTGGGCCGCCTGGGATCGGCAAGACGCTGCTGCTGCGCTGCGCGCCGGGTCTCCTCCCGCCGCTCGAGGACGATGAGGCGATCGAAGTGAGTCGGATCTACTCCGTCGCTGGCCTGCTCGATCGTCGCGCTCCGCTGTTGCGCGCGCGCCCGTTTCGCGCGCCGCATCACACCATCTCGACGCAGGCTCTGATCGGTGGCGGACCGCGGGTTCGACCGGGAGAGGCGTCGCTGGCCCATCGTGGTGCGCTCCTCCTTGACGAGACCCTCCAGTTCCGGAGCGACGCATTGGATGCGCTTCGTGAGCCGCTGGAGGGCGGGAGCGTCACGATCGCGCGGGTGGAAGGGGCGCTCACCATGCCGGCGCGCTTCACGCTGCTGGCCGCCTTCAACCCGTGTCCATGTGGATGGCGCGGGACGCGAACGCGGTCGTGCACGTGCGAGGACGGCGCGGCCCGCCGCTACGCCGCCCGCCTGTCCGGTCCGCTGCGCGATCGAATCGACCTGTGGGTGACGATGGCGCAGCACGCCCGACGCAGATCGACTGCCCTGGACGGCACCGAGCCATCCGCGACCGTTGCGACCCGAATCGCGAGCGCCTGGCGACGACAGCAGGAGCGGCAGCGCGGAGCGAATGGTGAGCTGGCGCCTGCCGCCCTGGAAGCCGATGGTGGTTTCACGCCAACCGCCCTCGGGGTCCTCGCGGCCCGAGCACGGCGCTTCGGGCTCTCGCCGCGTCGCGTCCACCGCACCGCCCGCGTGGCCCGCACCGTCGCCGACCTCGCCGGCGCCGAGTCAGTGTCGGCCGAGCAGATCGACGAGGCGCTCTCCTACCGTGGAGAGGCTGGGCCATGATCGGCGTGGGAACGCGCGACGTGCCGGCGGCCACCGCGGAGGTTGCTGCTCGGGAGATGACTATCGGCCACGCCGGCTGGGCAACCCTGGACCTGGGACAGATCGACCCGTCCAGCGACGAGCCGTTCTGGATCGCCCTGTCGCTGATCCCCGGTGTCGGGCCGGTCGGATTCGCGCGCCTCCTGCACCGATATGGGAGCGCCCGGGCGGCGTGGGCTGCCGGCCCGGGATTGCTTGGGGAGCTGCCTCGCTTCCCGGACGACGCGGCGCCGTCGCTGGCGCGCCTGCGACGCGAGGGGGCGGCCGCCGTCAGCGCGCGCGTGGTGAAGGCGACGGCACGATCCGGAGGCACCGTCATCACTGCCCTCGACGCCCGCTATCCACCGCCGTTGGCCGCCGTTGACCCGCGGCCGCCAGTCCTGTACGTGGCCGGTGAGGTGGAGTCGATGCGCGTCCCGTGCGTCGCAATTGTGGGCACGCGTCGCGCGACCGGCTACGGCCGCTCCACCGCCACGGAGGTTGCCGACGAGCTGGCACGGGCCGGGGTGACCGTGGTAAGCGGGCTGGCCCTGGGGATCGATGGCGAGGCGCATGCCGCCGCGGTTGCGGCCGGTGGCCGAAGCGTCGCCGTGCTTCCGTCACCGCTCGACCGCGTCTACCCGCCTCGTCATCGGGACCTAGCGGCCCGCATTGTGCGAACCGGCGGAGCGCTGGTCTCCGAGCTCGCGCCGCAGCACTCGCCGGGACGCCCCGACTTCGCGCGACGCAATCGGATCATCGCCGGGCTCGCCCGGGCGGTGGTGATCGTCGAAGCGCCCGACCGGTCAGGCGCCCTGCTGACGGCTGCCGCCGCACTCGACTACGGACGGGAGGTGTTCGCCGTCCCGGGGCCGATCGATGCCGTCGCGTCGCGCGGCTGCAACCGGCTGATCGCCGATCACCAGGCCACGATCGTCACCTCGGCAGCCGCCCTGCTGCATCGGATCGGGGCCGAGCCGGGCGGTCGCCCGGTGAGCGTGGCCAGCCTGTCGGATGCGGAGGGCATGGTGCTCCAGGCGCTCATGGAGCGCCCAGCCTCGATCGAGGAGCTGATCGGTCGAACGCGTCTGCCAACCGGGTCGCTGGCGAGCACGCTGACCCTCCTGGAGGCTCGCGGCCTGGTCGAGGCGTATGGTGGCGCGACCTTTCACCTGACACTCACCGCGCGTCGCATCGGGCGACGCAAAGAGCCCAAATCTTGACTCGCCGGTATACTTTCCCCCGCCACCAGGCCCTCCGGCTGTCGTGCCCGACGCCGGTCCGCCCCGTGACAGGAGTCTCAGTCTATTGATTTCGATTAGCAGCATTCGCGCGGGTTCCCGCGCCCCGTTCGCATCGTTTTCCAGGCAGCTTCGCCGCCACAAAGCGCTGACCCGCGTCGCGGCTGCAGCCGTCGCCTTGGCCCTCGCCGCCGCCGTTTCGGCGGGTGGTGGCGCCCAGGCCGGCTTCGACGCCGTGCTGCCGGCGCCGCCCTCCATCCTGCCGGTCAACATCGGGGTCGGCGTCGCCAGTTCTGATGCGGTGCGAGTGACCTTTTCCGAGCCGATGGATCGCGATTCGGTCGAATCGGCTCTCACCATCGCCCCGGCCCACACCGTCGTCCTGCGTTGGAGCGATGACAGCCGCAGCGCGTTCGTCGACCCGCGGGGTCTGTGGTCGACTGATCGCCGGTACGCGCTGGTGGTGGCTCCCACAGCGCGGACCGCGGGAGGCGCTCTCCTTGGCGGCCACGCCCGATTCAGCTTCACCACCGCGACGGCACCGCGCATCACCGACTTCGGCGTGCGGTTCGTGGCCGAGCCGGTCGGCGGCGCGGCGGCCCTCGAACCAGGGAGCATGGAGCCCGCCGGACCGCCACCTGACACCGCGTCGAGCGTCAGCGCCGAGACGTCGATCTCCATCACTTTCAGCGCGCCGATGAACCGGATCGAGGTCGAACGCGCCTTCGTCCTGTCGCCCTCGGTCCCTGGGATCTTCCGCTGGACGGGCACGACCCTGACATTCCAGCCGATCGAGCGGCTCGAGTCGGACGCCCGCTACACGGTCACACTCATCGGGGCACACGACCGTGCTGGCAACGCGCTCGATGGCGATGCCGCCTTCTCCTTCACCACACGCCCCGGCGCCCAGCTGGTCCAGACCACGCCAGCCACCGGCGCCACGGGGGTGCGCGACGGGGAGATCGTCCTGTGGTTCAGCCAACCGATGGATCCCTCCAGCGTCCTGCTGGCCGTCAGCGACAACGGCGCGGCGGTCGGTGGCACCGTGGCCTGGAACGCAACGGCGACCCAGTTGCGCTTCACCCCGTCCCGCGCCTTCGCCGCCGGCCATCGATTCGACGTCGGCTTGGCAGCAGGCGCAATCGACGCCGATGGCAATGCGGTCACGGCGGCGTTGAGCTTTACCACCCGCCCCGCGCCGCCGCGGCGCGTCAGCATCCCCGCCACGCCTCCCGCGCCGACGCTGACCGGCTATGCGCTGAACCAGATCAACGCCGCGCGGGCGGCCTATGGCCTGCCGGCGCTCCGGCTGGACAACGCCATCTCGTCGGTGGCGCAGGCGCATGCCGCGGACCTGATGGCGAACAACTACTTCAGCCACACCAACCTCCAGGGTATGAACACTGCGGACCGATTGCGGGCCGCGGGCATCGTCTTCGGGTGGTCGGGCGAGAACCTGTGCATGAACAATGGCAGCGGCCGGACGACGACCGAAATGCTCGCCTGGTGCCATTCCCAGTTCATGAGCGAGCCATACCCAGGCTACGCCAACCACATCGGCAACATCCTCCACGCCCACTACACCCGAGTCGGGGTGGGGATCGCCATCGTCGGCGCGAAGACGATCATCGTGTGGGACTTCGCCGACTGATCAGCGCTACACTCGCCGACTGATGCCCCCGAAGAAGCGCGCCAGCGGCGACCTGGTGATCGTCGAGTCGCCCGCCAAGGCCAAGACGATCGAACGCTACCTGGGGCCGGGCTACACCGTGGTTGCCTCGTACGGTCACGTCCGTGACCTTCCCCCCAAGAGCCTCGGGGTCGACCTCGAGCACGATTTCGCGCCGCGCTACGAGCCGCTCAAGGAGCGACGCAAGGAGCTCGATAAGCTCGCCGACCAGGCGCGCAAGGCCGATATCGTGTGGCTCGCCACCGACCTGGATCGCGAGGGCGAGTCGATCGCCTGGCACATCGCCGACTACGCCGGCCTGGACGCAGATCGGGTTCGCCGCGTCACCTTCAGCGAGATCACCAAGCCGGCGATCGATGCGGCCTTCGCCCACCCGCGGGCGGTGAATATCGACCTCGTCAACGCCCAGCAGGCCCGCCGCGTGATCGACCGGCTGGTCGGCTACAAGCTCTCCCCGCTGGTCAGCAGCAAGATCCGGCGCGGCCTGTCTGCCGGGCGGGTGCAGAGCGTGGCAGTGCGGCTGGTCGTCGACCGCGAGCGCGAGATCGACGCCTTCACCGCCGAGGAGTACTGGACCATCGCCGCCGAGCTGGCGCGGCGTGAGGGAACCGGCCGCTTCAGCGCCGAGCTGACGAAAGTAGACGGCAAGAAGGCGAAGATCGGCTCCGAGGCGGAGGCACGCGAGCATGAAGCGGCACTGCGCTCGGCGGAGTATCGGGTCGCATCGGTCAGTCGCACGCAACAGAAGAAGTCAGCATCGCCACCATTCACGACCAGCACGCTCCAGCAGGAGGCGTCACGCAAGCTCGGGTTCGGGGCGCGGCGGACGATGAGCGTCGCCCAGTCGCTGTACGAGGGCGTGGCGCTGCCGGAGGGGCAGGTCGGCCTGATCACGTATATGCGCACCGACTCCCTGTCGATCGCCAGTGGCGCGGTGGCCGAGGCGCGGAGCGTGATCGGGGAGCGCTTCGGCGCCGAGTTCGTGCCCGACAAGCCAAACGCCTACCGCAACCGCAGCCGCGGAGCGCAGGAGGCGCACGAGGCGATCCGCCCCTCCAATTTCAGCCGGACACCGGAGAGCCTGCGGGCTACGCTGAAGCCGGACGAGTTCCGGCTCTACGAGCTGATCTGGAAGCGGGCGATTGCCAGCCAGATGGCCCCGGCGCGCTTCGACCAGGTCGGGGTCGACGTCGTGGCGGACCGCTACACGCTCCACGCCGGCGCGCGCAAGCGGGTCTTCGACGGCTACCAGGCCGTGTACGTGGAAGGGAAGGACGACGAGGAGGACGAGCGGCTGACGGTTCTCCCCGACCTGCGCGAGGACGAGCCACTCGACCTGACCACCGTCGCCGCCGAGCAGCATTTCACCCAGCCGCCGCCGCGCTACACCGAGGCGACGCTGATCAAGGCACTCGAGGAGCACGGCATCGGACGCCCGTCGACCTACGCGCCGACGATCGAGACGATCCGGCAGCGCGGCTACGTGGTCATCAAGGAGCGCCGCCTCTTCCCGGAGGAATCCGCCTTCCGCGTCACCGACCTGCTGGTCGAGCACTTCCCGGAGGTGGTCGACCTCGAGTTCACGGCCCGCATGGAGGAGCAGCTCGACGACGTGGCGCGCGGCACCAGCGAATGGGTGCCGATGGTGCGTGCCTTCTGGGAGCCGTTCAGCGCCCAGATCGCCGAAGGCAAGACGAACATTGCCAAGCAGGTCGAGCTGACCGACATCGTGTGCCCGGTCAGCGGCGACCTGATGGTCAAGCGCTTTGGACGCAACGGCTGGTTCCTGGGATGCAGTGGCTATCCCGAGTGCAAATACACTGCGCCGCTCCCCGGCGAGGAGGCCGAGGCACAGCAGCTGCCGGGGGTGGGGGAGGTGTGCCCCCTGTGCGAGCAGGGCCACCTGGTGGCGCGCACCGGCCGCTTCGGCCCCTTCGTCGGCTGCGACCGCTACCCCGACTGCCGCTACATCAAGCGCGAGACGCCTGCCGCTGAGCGGTTCGGGGTGTGCCCCAAGTGCGGGACCGGGACGGTTGTTACCAAGCGCGCGCGGCGGGGACGACGCCCGTTCTGGGGCTGCGACCGCTACCCCGACTGCGACTACACGTCCTGGACCAAGCCAGCGCGCCCGGAGGAGGACGGCGAGGCTCCCGCGGCAGCTGCGGCCGCGCATGGCTGACGGCCGGCGCGGGCAGCGCGGATCGGCCGATGCCACCTCCGGGTCGGCGCTGAGCGCGGATGCCGCAACCGCGCTCGATCGCTTTCTGGGCCACCTCTCCAGCCGCAACTCGTCGCCGGGCACGGTTCGCGAATATCGGCGCCACGTGACCCAGTTCTTCGCCTACCTGGACGGCGCGCGCGTCGACTGGTCGGCGCCCGATCGCGCTACCGTGCGGGCCTACCTGGGCACCCTCGCCGAGCGGCGGCTGTCGGCGGCGACCATCGGGGGGCGGCTGGCCGCCATCCGCTCGCTGTATCGGCACGCGGCGCGACAGGGATGGATCGCCACTGACCCGGTGGCGGGCGTGCGCTCGCCGAAGCGACCGGGCCGGCTGCCGCGCGTACTGTCCGTGGCCGGCGCCGCGCGACTGGTGGAGGCACCCCGAACCGTGGCGCTGCACAGCGTGCGCCGACGCGAACCGGCACTGGCCGACGCCACCGCGCGCCGCGATGCGGCCCTGCTCGAGCTGCTGTACGCCACCGGCATGCGGATCAGCGAGCTGGCGTCGCTGTCGGTCGATCGGGTCGACCTGGAGCGCAGTCGCCTGAGGGTCATCGGCAAGGGAGAGAAGGAGCGCGAGCTGCTGTTCGGGCAGCCGGCTGCGCACGCCGTGCGCGCCTACCTGGCGGCGGGGCGCCCGACCCTCGCGGCACGGGCCGCGGGGCCCAGTGCGGCCCTCTTCCTGAACGCGGCCGGTGGGCCGCTCACCGCGCGCGGCGCGCGGATGGTGGTCCAGCGCTGGGTCACCGCCGTCGGGGCGCCGGCCAGCACTTCCCCGCACACGCTGCGGCACTCGTTCGCCACGCACCTGCTCGAGGGCGGCGCCGACCTGCGCACCGTGCAGGAGCTGCTCGGCCACGCCAGCCTGGCCACCACCCAGATCTACACCCACCTCTCGGATGCCTCGCTGCGGTCCGCCTATCGCGCCGCGCACCCCCGCTCCGGGCGGGTCAGCGCCGGCCGCCCGGCCCGTTGAGCGAGGCGCTCGGCGGGGAGACACCGCCGATCGCGGTCGGCCCGTCGGTCGGTCGGGTGCTGGCCAATGTCAGCCTGATCCTGACCGTGGCGGCGCTCGCCAGCCGCCTGCTGGGCTGGATCCGGCTGCTGGTGATCGGCTCCCAGTTCGGGGCGACCAGCGAGCTTGACGCCTACTTCGCGGCCTTCCGCATCCCCGACGCCATCTTCCAGCTGGTGGTCGCCGGGGCCCTGTCGGCGGCGCTCATCCCGGTCTTCAGCGGCTACCGCGCGCGCGGCGAGGATGACGAGGCGTGGCGCCTGGCCAGCAGCGTGATCAACCTGGTCCTGATCGCGCTCGCCACCTTCAGCGCGGTGATGGCCATCGCCGCGCCGTGGGTGGTCCCCATCATCGCGCCCGGCTTCGACGCGCCGACCACCGAGCTGACGGTGCGGATGACGCGGATCATGCTGCTCAGCCCCGTCTTCGTGGGCATGGGCGCCGTGGTCAGCGGCCTGCTGAACAGCCACGAGCGCTTCACCGTGCCCGCCATCGCGCCGCTCGTCTACAACGTGGCGATCATCGCCGCCGCGGTGGTGCTTGCGCCGATGGTCGGCGTCGAGGGGCTGGCCATCGGCGTCGTGATCGGCTCCATCCTGCACCTCGCCATCCAGCTGCCGGAGCTGCGCCGGGTGGGACAGCGCTACGACCTGACGCTTGGCCTGGGACATCCGGGCGTGCGGCAGGTGGTGTGGCTGATGGGGCCGCGGATGCTGGGCCTGGCTGCCGGCCAGCTGAACTTCATCGTCTCGACGGTCCTGGCCAGCGGCCTGGCGGTGGGGAGCGTGACCGCCTACAACTACGCCTTCCAGCTGAGCCAGATCCCGGTCGGCGTACTGGGGGTGTCGGTGGCCATCGCCCTCTTCCCGACCTTCAGCCGCGACGCTGCGCTGGGCCGGATCTCGGAGATCCGGCGGCAGCTGTCGACCAGCCTGCGCGTGCTCATCTTCCTGGCCGCGCCGCTGACAGCGGTGATGATCGTGCTGGCCGGGCCGATCGCAGCGGCCTTCTTCCAGTACGGCCTCTTCTCCCCAGAGGCGTCCGAGCGGACCGCTCGTGCGCTCGTCTTCTTCGGCATCGGGCTGGGAGGCCATATCGTGGTGCACGTGCTGACCCGCGCCTTCTACGCCATGCAGGACACCCGCACCCCGGTGCTGTGGGCAATCGTGGCGGTCGCCATCAACGTGGCGCTGATGGTGGTGCTGGTGGGACCGATGGGGGTCGAGGGCCTGGCCCTCGCCCTCTCGATCAGCGCCGTGCTCGAAGTCTTCGGCCTGATCTGGGCGCTGCGGCAGCGGATCGGATCGATCGAAGAGGCCGATGTGCTGCGGTCCGTCTCGCGCTCTGCGGCCGCGGCGCTGGTCGCCGGTGGGGCCATGCTCGGCGGCCTGGCCGCGACCCAGGCCTGGCTGCCCGGCGCGCTGACCAACGGTGCCGCTCGGGTCGCCGCGCTGGCGGTGCTCACGGCGATCGGGACGGCGGTCTACCTGGCGGCGGCGGCCCTGCTCGGCTCGAGCGAGCTGGCCCAGGTGCGCCGCTATCTCGGCGGTCGTACGTGGGGCAGGAGGGCGGCGTGACACGGTTCCGACCGGCCATGCACGCCGACGACCGAGGCTGGCAGATTCTGCTGGGCCAGGTGAGCGCCGGCGACTTCCTGCACGATTGGGCATGGGCCGAGGTGGCGGCCTTCGACGGCGAGCCGGTGCGGCGCTTCGTCGCCGAGGAGGATGGCGAGATCGTGGCGCTGGTGGCCGCTCAGCAACGTCGCCTGCCGTTCGGCCGCGCCTTCTGGTACGTGCCCCACGGCCCGGTGATGGACTACGCGCATCCAAGCGCTGGAGAGCGGCTGCGCGCCGTGTCCATCGGCCTGCGCGAGGTTGGACGGGCCGCTCGCGTGGTGGCGGTCAAGCTCGAACCACGCGTGGAGGCGGAGTCGGCGACAACCTTCGCAGGGACGCGACTTCGGCCCGTCCCGCGGCCGGTGCAGGTCGGCCAGACCCGCATCGTCGACCTGGCCGATGACGAGGCGCTCCTCGCCTCGTTCGACAAGGACACCCGCTACGCCGTGCGCCGCTCGCAGCGCGAGGGCGTCGAGGTGCAGGTGCTGACCGATGCCTCCGACCCGACCCCGATTGACGCGCTCCACGGCCTGGTGCTCGAGACACAGCGCCGAGCCGGCTTCCCGCGACCTCCGCTGGAGCGCTACCGCACCGCCTGGCGCGCGCTGGGTGGCGCCGGCCGCGCGTCGATCCTGGAAGCGCGCCGCGACGGGCAGCTGCTGGCATCGGGGATGCTGGTGATGGAGGGCAGCCAGTCGTTCTACCTGTTCGCCGGCTCGCGCCGGGAAGCAGTGGGCGAGGCGAAGCACTACGCCAGCTTCCTGCTCCAATGGGAGATGATGCGGACGGCTCGGGCGCTCGGCAGCCAGCGCCACGACCTGTGGGGCATCGCGCCGGCCGGGGCAGGCACCGACCACGCCTGGCATGGCGTCGGCCTCTTCAAGAAGGGATTCGGCGGTCGCGAGGTGCGCTGGGCCGGGACCTGGGACGTGGTCGTCGACCCCACCCTCTACCGCCTGCGCGCGACGCTGGCCAAGGCGCGAGGGGCTCTGCCCAGGCGAAGCCGATGACCTGGCCACTCCTCCGGGGCCTCGGCGAGCTGACCGACGCCATCGGTCCGGAACGGGTGGTCGGCGTGCCGGTCGGCGAGATCAGCTCCCTCGCCTACGACTCGCGGCAGGTCGCGCAGGGCACGCTCTTCTTCGCCGTTCCCGGCGACCACGTCGACGGGCATGACTTCATCGACGATGCCGTCGCTCGCGGCGCAATGGCGGTGGTCGCCCAGCGCGAGGTCCCCGGTCTCGCCGTCCCGCAGCTGATCGTGCCCCGAACCCGCGTTGCCCTGGCCGATGCCGCCGACGCCTGGTACGGGCGCCCGTCCGAGCGGCTGGAGGTGATCGGCGTGACCGGCACTGACGGCAAGACCACGACCTGCTACCTCGCGTTCGCCGCGCTCAAGGCCGGCGGGCGCCGGCCGGGGATGATCGGTACCGTGGCTGTGCGAGTGGGCGACAGCGAGATGCCGAACGAGGATCGCAACACCACCCCCGAGGCGCTCGAGCTCCAGGCGCTGCTGGCGGACATGGTCGAGGCCGGCAACGACTGCGTGGTGATGGAGGCGACCAGCCACGGCCTGGCCCAGTCACGCGTCCGCAACTGCCGCTTCCGAGTCGCCATCGTGACCAACGTGACCAGCGAGCACCTCGAGTTCCACGGCACGCTGGACGCGTATCGCGCCGCCAAGGCGCTCCTCGTCGAAGAGGCGCCGCTGGCCATCCTCAACGCCGATGACCCCGCCGTCGGCTACTTCCGCGACCGAGCTCGGGACCGGGTCCTCACCTACGGGACCGATGCATCCGCCGAGGTCCGAGCCACCGACATCGCGGCCCGCGCCAACGGCACGACCTTCACCGCCACCACGCCACGCTGGAGCGGCGAGGTCCACCTGCAGCTGCCGGGGGCCTTCAACGTCCACAACGCGCTGGCGGCGCTGGCCCTGGCCGATGCCGAGGGGATCGACCTCGAGTCGGCGGCCAGCGCGATCGGCACGGTCGCCGGCGTGCCGGGACGCATGGAGCGGATCGATGCCGGGCAGCCGTTCGGGGTGGTGGTCGACTACGCCCACACGGCCGAGTCGCTCGAGAAGGTGCTGCGCACCCTGCGGCCCCTGACCACGGGCCGCCTGATCGTGGTCTTCGGCTCGGCGGGGGAGCGCGATCGGGTCAAGCGCCCTGCCATGGGGCGCGTTGCGGCCGAGCTGGCCGAAATCGCCATCGTGGCCGACGAGGACCCCCGCCTGGAGGACCCGCGGGTCATCAACCAGGCCATCGCCGACGGCGCGCGCGAGGCGGGTGCTCGCGACGACGAGAACCTGTGGGTCATCGACGACCGCCGGGCGGCGGTCGCCCACGCCATCGGTCTGGCCAGGGTGGGCGACATGATCCTGCTGGCCGGCAAGGGTCACGAGGGGAGCATCATCTACGGCACCACCAAGGCCTGGTGGGACGAGCGCGAGGTGGCTCGGCAGGAGCTGGCCGCGGCCGGATTCGGCGCCGATGCCTGAGCTGTCCGCCTTCTACGTCACCGACCGCGACGCCTGGAACGACTTCGTCGAGCACGCCCCGTATCGCAGCTTCCCGCAGCTGTGGGAGTGGGGCGAGCTGCGGGAGCCGGCGGGCTGGCGCGCCATCCGCTTCGCGGTGGGGGAGCGCGAAGACCAGCCGCTGGCCGGCGCCCAGGTGCTGATCCGCACAGTCCCGCTCGTCGGCTGGCGCCTCGGCTATGCGCCGCGCGGCCCCATCGGTCAGTTCGACGAGCCCGAGACGCGAAGCTCCCTGGTCGCGGCCCTGCGCCACCTGCGTGTCCGGGAGGGGATCGCCACCCTCAAGGTGGACCCCGAGGCGACCGCCGGCGATCCACTCGGCGCCGCGCTGCTCGGCCCGCGCTGGCGGCCATCCGCCAAGGTGCAGCCGCCACGCACCCGGGTGATCGACCTGTCGCTCGACGAGGACGCGCTGCTGGGCGACATGGGCAAGAAGCACCGGCAATACGTCCACAAGGCAGGGCGCGCCGGGGTCCAGGTCGTGCAGCTCGCCACGAACGCTCCGCCAAATGAGACAGCCGCTGCCCTGGCCGACTTCTATGCGATCTACCAGCAGACCGCCGAACGCGCCGGATTCGCCGCCCGCGTGCAGGACTATTACGAGCGCGTCTGGAGCCTCTTCGCCCCGGGCGGCCACGCCCGCCTCTTCTTCGCCACCCTCGACGGCGAGCGCGTAGCCACGCTCTTCCACTTCACCTGTGGCGACCGTGCCGCCGAGGCCTACGGCGGCATGACCGATGTCGGCGCAGCCTCGCACGCCAACTACCTGCTCAAATGGGAGGCGATGCGCGCCTTCAAGGCCGGCGGCTTCGCCACCTACGACCTGTGGGGCATCGCCACCGGCGGCATCGCCCAGTTCAAGGAGGGCTTCGGCGGCCGCCAGATCGACTACGTCGGCGCCCGGGACCTCCCCCTCCGACCGGTCCAGGACGTCGCGCTCCGGCTGCTCCTGCCCGCTTACGGCATCGCCCAGCGAGCCCGCCTGCGGCTCACCGGCCACAAGCTGGCCGGCAGCGACGACTGACTAATCAGCGGCCCTTCGAGAAGTCAGTCTCCTTTACGACCTTGCCAGCGCGATCGTAGGTCCGCCAGATCCCGATCTGCCGCCCGCGGTCGAACACGCCGGAGCGCATCGGGCTGCCGTCCTTGCGGAAGAACTCCCAGGCGCCATCCATCTCGCCATCCAGCTGGAAGCCGCGGTACCGGACGCCGCCATCGTCGTAGTAGGCGACATCGGGCACTGGCTTGGACGTCCTTGGCATGCGCCGATTATCGACATGTCGCCCCTTGACGGCATTCGCATAATCAATCATAATAGCTGACCATGAGAACCGTGACGGCCATGGGCCTTCGTGCGCGCCTGGGCGAGATCCTCGACGCAGCCTCGGCGGGTGAACGGATCCTGATCGAGCGCGACCACAAGCCGATGGCCGTCCTGATCCCGTACGAGGAGGCGGCTCGCCTGGAGCAGAACGAGCAGGAGAGGATCAAGCGCAGTCTTGCGGCGCTCGACCGGCTGGTGGCCCGCGGAAAGTGGTTTCGAGCCTCCGGGTTGATGCCCCCAGACGCGCCCGACGCGGTGACGGCCATCCGGGAGGAGCGAGCGCGCGATGACGCCTGACACGCCGCGCCCGCTGGTTGTCGACGCATCAGTCGCGATCGCAATCTGCATCGAGGAGCAAGGCTTCCACCGTGCGGTGTCGCTGATTCGCGACCGCGACGTCGGCGGCGCCAAGATTCTCGCTCCCGCGTTCTTCTGGCTCGAGATCCTGAACGTCCTGATCCGGCGCTATCACCAACCACCCGAGCTCGTGCTCCAGTCGATTGTCGATCTGGAGAACCTGGGCCTCACGTCCGTCGAGCTGGATCGACCGCAGGTGCTGCTGGTTCTCGACGCGATGGGACGACACGGCCTGGCGGCGTACGACGCCGCGTACCTTGCCCTCGCTGAATCCGTGGATGGCGAGGTCCTGACGTTCGACCGGCGTCTGGCGGCCGCTGCCGGCGCCCGGGCCCTCACCGTGCTCGGCCCTGGCGCCGTCGAAGAGGCTCCGGCGCCGTACGAAAGCTCGTGGGCGTCGTGGCCCGGTGCCGCCACCTACCTGAAGAAGCTCCGCGCGCAGGTGGTCCGCCAAGCCAACGGGTAGGCTTCTGCCCGATGCCTCCCATCCTCCGCCGCGCCGACAACGTCGACCGACCCGCCTGGGACTACTTCGTCGCCTCCCGCCCCGAGGCCGACCTGCTCCAGACCTGGGGCTGGGGCGAGTGCACCGCCCTCGCAGGCGAGACGCCAGCTCGCCTCCTGCTGGATGACAACGGACACATTCGTGGCGTGGCCCAGGCACTGATGCGTCCAGCCGGCTTCGGCCGGCAGGTCGCCTACGTGGCGCATGGACCGATCTGGGACCGATCGGCTCCGGACGCCGACCGGCTCTTTGCCTGGCTGATCCAGGGGCTGCGAACCCTCGCCCGCAAGGAGCGCGCGATCGTGGTCAAGCTCGACCCTCGCGCCCAGCTTGGCGACGACACCGACCTTGGCGCTTTGGCCACGGCCCACAGGCTGCACCCCGCCCCCGATCTGCAGGCGCCGACCACGCGGATCGTCCAGCTGCACGATGGCGGCACGCAGCTCGAGGCCTCCTGGCACACCGATGCCCGCCGCCTGTCGCGGCGCGCGGAGCGCGAGGGCACCAAGGTCACCATTTCGCGCGCAGTGGACGCGGACGAGATCGAGATCCTCCACGACCTGCTGACGAAGACCGCCGAGCGCGGTGCCTTCCGCGTTCGCTCACGCGAATTCCTGATGCGCCTCGCCACCGAGTTCGCCTCGGGCGGCGGCTGGTACCTGGGCATCGCCCGCGTCGACGACACCCCAGTGGCTGCGATGGCCTTTCCGCGGCTCGCCGGGCGCGCCTACTACCTGTACGGAGCCCTCCTACGCGACGAGCGCTACAAGCACCACTACCCGGCCCACGCGTTGATGGCCCACCTGCTGCGTGCCCTCGCCGCCGATGCCTGCACCGCCGTCGACATGTGGGGCGTGGTCGACACGGCCGACCCCAAGGCCGATCCGCGCTGGAAGGGCTTCTCCGACTTCAAGCGCACCTTCGGCGGCATCCCGCTCCGCCACCCCGGCCTCTTCGACCTCGTCACCGATCCCCTTTGGTACAGGATCCGTGGCCTGCGCAGCTCAATCGCCCGAAGTGGCGTGTAGGGTTGATGCAGTGACGATCTACGAGAGCCTTGAGGAGATCCGAGCGTACGTCCGGGATCGAAACTGGGCAGGTCTAGAAGCCGATTTCCGCGCTAGTGGCAATCTCGGAAGCCAGATTGCAGCGGTCCAGGCCGGGCGGTATTCCAACCAATTGACGGCCGCCGTTCGCCTTTGCGAAGGGCGAGCGGAGTCGCTGGACGCTGGCGCCGTGTACTGGGAAGTCGATTTGGACAATGCGTGGTCCAGCAACTTCTTCATCTGCCGAGGCTACCGGCCAGAGAGTGCCAACGATGACGACTGGGCTGCGGATTATGTCGACTCCATTGATGGGCCGGCAATGGCCGAGTTCGCCGCTATCTATGACCCCGGATTCGACCGAACTCCGGAGGCCGCTGAGGTAACTCTCCATCTGATTGCCCGCACCCTCGCCGCGTTCGGGAAGGCTGCGACAAAGGAATGGGACTCAGCGATCCCGCTATGTGCCGGATATCACGATCAGCACGGCGTGTATCGGGTAGCGGGACGTGTGGTTTAAGTCCGACACGTTGAGGTGGGCTCTGCGCTGCATCTTCCGCATCTCCATCGGTCCATCCTGATCCCCTGACCGTGCTGCTACCATCGTTCCTGTCATGGACCTGGCACGCCTCAGGGCGGCCCCGGCCGCCGTGGCGAAGCGCATCCGGAATGCCGAGCCAGCGGCCAGCACGCCCACCATCGAGTCAGTCGTCGCCGAAGCGCGGCGCCATCGGCCGAGCGTCAACGTCGGCCTGATCGAGCGCGCCCACCAGGTTGCCGCTGAGGCCCACGAAGGTCAGCTGCGCGCGTCGGGCGAGCCGTACATCACTCACCCGGTAGCGGTCGCGTACGAGCTGGCGGCGCTCCAGATGGACGCCGAGAGCCTGGCCGCCGCCCTCCTGCACGATGTGCCCGAGGACACCGACCTGACCATCCCGGACCTCGAGAAGCGCTTCGGGCGCGAAGTGGCGCGGCTGGTCGATGGGGTCACCAAGCTGTCCAAGTTCGGATCGGCCCGATCGATGGAGGAGCAGCAGGCGGAGAACATCCGGAAGATGTTCCTGGCCATGGCCGAGGACGTGCGGGTGGTCATCATCAAGCTCGCCGACCGGCTCCACAACATGCGCACCCTGGGCGCCCTGCCGCCCGACAAGCAGGTCCGCATCGCGCACCAGACGATGGAGATCTACGCCCCGCTGGCGCACCGCCTCGGGATCTGGCAGTGGAAGTGGGAGCTCGAGGACCTCTCCTTCAAGTACACCGAGCCGGAGACCTTCCGCAAGATGGTCGACATGCTGGCCGACCGGCGCAAGGAGCGCGAGTCGTTCATCAACAAGAGCATCGGC
>JBBDNI010000040.1:0-15924 GCA_040877645.1 Chloroflexota bacterium | reverse complement strand
GGTCTGCACGTTGCGCTGGAAGAAGAGCCGCTCCACGCCGACCGGGGCGGGTCGGTGCTGCGCGACCAGCGCCGTCAGGGCCGAATGGAGCAGCCGCAGCCGTTCGGCATCGGTCTCGCCGTGGGGGGTGCGGACCACGCCCGCATCGACCAGCCGCAGGGTGCCGTTGTCGAGGTCGACCACGCCGAAGCCACAGACGGCGGTCCCGGGGTCGATGCCGAGGGCGATCACCGGCCCGTCAGGCGACCGATGCTTCGAGCTGCTGAAGCAGGGCGTCGGGGAGGTCGAAGTTGGCGTACACGTTCTGCACGTCCTCGAGGTCCTCGAGCCGCTCGACGAACAGGAGGACCTGGCGCGCCGCCTTCTCCTCGGTGATCTCGACCTTGGTGGTGGGCTCCATCGACACCTCGGCCGTCTCGGCCGGATAGCCGGCCGCGGCCAGTGCGCCGCGCACCTGCTCGAGGTCGGCCGGGTCGGTCACGACCAGGATGCCGCCGCCCTCCGGTGAGCCGACATCGGTGGCGCCGGCATCGATGGCGGCCAGGGTCACCTCGTCGGGGTCACGCCCGTTGAGCGGGATGCTGATCAGGCCGCGCGGCTCGAACTGCCACGCCACCGGCGTGAGCGAACCGCCGATCTTGTTGAAGATGCTGCGGATCTCGGACGCCGTGCGGTTCCGGTTGTCGGTCATGGCGGCCACGATCACCGCCACGTTGGCCGGCCCGAGCCCCTCGTAGGTGATCTCCTCGAACTGCACCGCGTCGGCGCCGGCGCCGGTCGCCCGCTCGATCGCGCGCTTGATGTTCTCCATCGGCATCGAGTTGGCGCGGGCCTTGTCGACCGCCATGCGCAGCCGGTAGTTGCCCTCGACGTCTCCCCCGCCCTGGCGCGCCGCGGTGATGATCTCGCGGGTCAGCTTGGTGAAGAGCGCGCCGCGCTTGGCATCGTTGACGCCCTTCTGGCGCTTGATCTGGGACCACTTGCTGTGGCCGGACATCGACCCTCCGGATCTTCTCGTGGAGCGCGATTGTAGCAATGCCCTCCCGTCCTCCCTACCATGCGCCGATGGCGTCCCCGCTCGATCGTCCCGAGAATGCCGGTCCGCTGCAGTACCTCGCCCACGGTCGAGACGCCTCGGACGCGACCTTTGGTCCGCCGCCGCCCGACGTCGATCGCCGGCATCTCGGGACGCATCCCGACGTCGTCGACTGGCTGTGGGACACGCTCAACGGCGAGCTCCCGAAGAATGCCCGCTGGCTGATCTTCGATGGACCTGCCCTCGTTCAGCCGGCAAGCGGCGTGATCCTGGCGGCCGGTATCGGCACGCAATACGCCCTGCGCCTGTTGCCCGAGCATGCGGCGGCGGCGATCGAGGCCGGCTCGGAACTCGTGCACGAGTTCCGTACGGTCGGCACCTCGCTCGACCTGCCCGCCACCTTCGGAACGGGTTGGGTCTTCGGGCGCTTCGCCGGCGAGGAGCGCGGATGGCTTCGAGCCAGCTACCTTGCCCACGCGACATGATCGCGGCCAGAGGTCTTGTCGGGGCGCGGCAGCGCGTGGCATGCTCTGGCCATGCCACCTGCTGAACGCGACGCGGCCGCCGCATACGAGCGCCTTGCGGGCGCCGGGGCGATCGCGGCGGGCATCGGCGGGATCGTCTACTCGGTCGCCTTCCTGGGTGGTGTGGTTGCCGGCAACGCTCCAGAGCTCGGCCTGACGATCGCCTCGCTGGCGTTGATGGCCGGAGGATTCCTCTCGGTCATGGTGCTGGTCGCGCTCTATCGGCGCCTGCTCGAATCAGCGGCGGCGGTCGGGCTGCTCGGGCTGATGCTGGTGGCCGTGGGCGCCACCGGGGCGATGGTGCACGGCGGCTATGACCTGGCCAACACGGTGCAGCCGCCGCTCACCGACCTCCTGGCCGAAGCAGCCCTGCCGCACCCGATCGACCCGCGCGGGCTGCTCACCTTCGGGATCAGCGGCCTCGGCCTGCTCGTCCTGTCGATGCAGTCGAGGAGGTCAGGCACCCTGCCCGCGAACCTCGCGGCGCTGGGCATGGCGGTGGGCGTGCTGCTGATCGTCGTGTACCTGGGACGCCTGATCGTGCTGGATCCCACCAACCTGCTGGTGGCGGTCCCCGCCGCCCTGACGGGGCTGGTCCTGAGCCCCGCCTTCTACATCTGGTTGGGCCTTGAGCTTCGCCGGTCCTGACCGGTCTGACTCCCCCGGCGGGCCGCGGCGGCTCCGTATACTTGGCACCCATTCCCGGTTGATGGTTCGCCCGAGGCGGCGTTGGCCTCGGCCGCTGCGACCTCCGCACTAGGAGCACCGATGAAGCCGACCAGCCCTGATCGCATCCGGAACGTCGCCCTGATCTCCCATGGCGGCGCCGGCAAGACGAGCCTCGCCGAGGCGATGTTGTTCGACGCCGGCGCGATTGCCCGGCTCGGCAGCGTGGACTCCGGATCGGCCACGCTCGACCACGATCCCGATGAGCAGAAGCGCCGCCAGAGCATCAACCTGGCGATTGGCACGATCGAGGTCGAGGGTGCCCGCATCACCATCGTCGACACGCCCGGGTACGCGGACTTCCAGGCGGACGTCGTAGAGGCGCTCGCCGCGGTCGATGCGGTGATCGTGGTGGTCGACGCCTCGGCCGGGGTCGAGGTCGGAACCGAAGAGGTCTGGAAGCTCGCCGAGGAGCGGAAGCTGCCGCGCTTCATCTTCATCAACAAGATGGACCGCGAGAACGCCAACTACGAGGCCACGCTCGACGCGCTGAAGGCCAGGTTCGGACCGAAGATTGCGCCGGTCTACCTGCCGATCGGGACCGCAGACTCGTTCCGCGGCTACATCGACGTCATCGAGCAGCACGCCAACGTGTACGAGTCCGGTACGCCGATGGAGGTGCCGATCCCCGACGAGATGCGATCAGGGGAGGAGGCGCGCCGCGAGGCGCTCGTCGAAGCCGCCGCCGAGGCCAGCGACGAGCTGATGACCAAGTACCTCGATGGCGAGCCGTTCAGCGACGCCGAGATCGAGGCGGCCCTCCACAAGGGCACGCGCGAGGGCAGCGTGGTACCGGTCTTCGTCGGCAGCGCGCTGCGCAACATCGGCGTTCGCGAGCTGTCCACCATGATCGCCAAGCACATCCCCTCCGCCGCCGAGGTCGGGGCGCGCGTCACAACCGATGGCAAGGGCATCGAGCCCGATCCATCGGGTCCATTCGTGGCCCAGGTCTTCAAGACCACCGCCGACCCGTTCGTCGGCCGGCTCACCTACTTCCGGGTGGTGGGTGGCACGCTCCGTTCGCAGGGCCACCTGTGGAATGCCTCACGCAAGCAGGAGGAGCGGATCGGCAACATCCTCGGCCTGCTCGGCAAGGACCAGGTCAACATGTCGCAGGCCGGCCCGGGCGACATCGTGGCCGTGGCCAAGCTGGCCAGCACCCAGATCGGCGACACGCTGGTGGGCGATCGAGCCCAGTCGGTCGAGCTGCCTCCGCTGCGCTTCGCCGCGCCGAGCCTGCAGGTCAGCATCGAGCCGGAGAGCAAGGCCGACCTGGACAAGCTGGGACAGGCCCTGCAGCGGATGCTCGAGGAAGAGCCCACGGCGCGCGTGCACCGCGAGGACGGCACCGGCGAGACGATCCTGACCGCCATGGGCGATGCGCACGTGGACGTGCTGGTCGACCGCCTCAAGCGCAAGTTCGGCGCATCGGTTCGGACCGGCAGCCCCCGGGTGCCGTACCGCGAGACGATCCGCAAGTCGACCAGGATCGACAACCGATTCAAACGCCAGACCGGCGGTCATGGCCAATTCGGGCACGTGGTCATCGAGTTCGAGCCGCTCCCCTCGGGATCGGGCTTCGAGTTCGGCAACAAGATCGTGGGCGGCGTGGTCCCGAAGCAGTACATCCCCGCCGTCGAGAAGGGGCTCCGCGAGGCGATGGCCGAGGGCGTGCTGGCCGGCTACCCGGTGGTCGACATGAGCGCGCGGCTGGTCGACGGGAGCTACCACACGGTCGACAGCTCCGAGATGGCCTTCAAGGTGGCCGCCAGCCAGGCCCTCAAGCGCGCCTTCCCCGAGGCCAGCCCTGCGCTCCTGGAACCGATCCTGGAGGTCGAGGTGGTGGTCCCCGACGCCTACATGGGCGACGTGATGGGCCAGATCACCGCGAAGCGCGGCCACGTGCTCGGGATGGACTCGTCGGATGGGATGCAGCACCTGCGGGCGCAGGTCCCGCAGGCCGAGATGTTCCACTACGCGACCGAGCTGCGCAGCATCACGCAGGGGCGCGGGCGGTTCGTCTGGAAGCTCGACCACTATGCCGAGGTGCCGAGCATCATCGCGGACAAGGTGATCGCCGAGCACCAGGCCAAGGTGGCTGCCGGAGACCGACACTGATACGCGACTGATACGCGCTTGACGGGTGAGCGTATCGTCGGCAGCGGGACCATCGGTCCGCAGATTTCCGAGGGAGGTGTTTCTGGTGTATCCGAGGCTGTTTCTGACCCTGGGGGGCGCTGTCCTGCTGCTGCTCGGCATCGTCGGCTACCTGAACGTATTCACCGAGTCAGGCTCGCCTTCGTTCTGGCTGGACAGCGGCGAGAACCTGGCCCACACCGTGCTTGGCGTCGTGGCGCTTGCCGCCGTATTTGTGCCCGGGCTGAACACGGCCCTGGCCCCGTACTACCGTGGCATCGTCGGCCTGGTGGGCGTTATTGCCCTGTTCTTCGCGGTCTATGGCTTCCTGCAGGCCGATGCCGCCGTCCCGAACACGTTTGGCGTCTCAAACCTGGAGAACCCCGCCGACAACATCCTGCATCTGGTGGTCGGCATTGCAGCATTCGCCGCCGTGTACATGAAGTCCGGCGAGGGCTCGACGACCGGCTAACTCACATCTGGGGAGTCGCGCGGGGCGGTGGTCCCGCCCATCGGGCCGGCGTGCTCGGGGCAACCCGAGGCGCCGGCCGGCTCGTGCCCGCCGCGCTAGCCGACCTTCTCGATCGCCGCGAGGCTGCGCTTGCCGCGCCTGAGCACGAGCCAGCGCCCGTGGAGCAGGTCGCCCTCGCTGGGCGGGACGGCGGGATCCGCGAGCCGAGCGTTGTTGAGGTAGGCGCCGCCGTCCGCCACCGTGCGGCGTGCCGCGGATCGGCTCTCCGCCAGGCCGGTGGCCACCAGCAGGTCCTCCAGCGCCGGGATCGGCGTGCGGACTTCGGCGCGAGGCAGCTCGGCCAGCGCGCTGGCCAGCGTATCCGCATCGAGGTCGCGCAGGTCTCCCTGGCCGAAGAGCGCAGCACTGGCCGCGATGGCCTGCGCAGCGGCATCCGCGCCATGCACCAGGGCCGTGAGCTCTGCCGCCAGCGCCTGCTGCGCGGCGCGCGCCTCGGGACGCGTCGCGGTCGCTGCCTCGAGCTGCTCGATCTCCTCCTGGCTGCGCAAGCTGAAGACGCGGAGCAGCGACCCGACATCGGCGTCATCGGTGTTCACGAAGTACTGGTAGAAGGCGTACGGGCTGGTCAGTTCCGGGTCGAGCCAGAGCGCTCCGTCGGAGGTCGCGCCGTACTTGGTGCCATCGGCCCGGGTGATCAGCGGCGTGACGAGCGCATGCACATTTTCACCGGCGACGCGACGGATGAGGTCGACGCCCGCCGTCAGGTTGCCCCATTGATCGCTGCCGCCGGTCTGCAGCCGGCATCCGTAGCGCCGGAACAACTCGAGGTAGTCGAACGCCTGCAGGACCTGGTAGCTGAACTCGGTGAAGCTGATCCCCGGCCCTTGGAGGCGAGCGCTGACCGACTCTTTGTCCAGCATGCGATTGACACTGAAGTGCTTGCCTACGTCGCGCAGGAAATCGAGCGTCGACAGCGGAGCGGTCCATTCCAGGTTGTTCACGATCCGTGCCGGGCTTGGCCCCGAGAAATCGAGCAGGCGCTCAACCTGTGCCTGAATCCTGGTGACCCACTCCGCGACGACCTCTGCCTCGTTCAGCGTGCGCTCGGTCGACCTGCCGCTTGGGTCGCCGATCAACCCGGTGGCGCCACCCACTACCACGATCGGCAGATGGCCGGCCAGCTGCAGTCGGCGCATCGTGACGAGCTGCAGAAGATTCCCAAACTGGAGGCTGGGGGCTGTAGGGTCAAATCCGCAGTAGAAGGTGAGCGGGCCGCCCTCCAGCTCGTCCCCGAGGACAGACAGATCGGTGCTGTTCGCGATCACCCCGCGCCAGGCGAGGTCGTCGAGGATGTGGGCGACCATGGGCGGTTGAGTATAGTGGCCGCTCCCCGCCCTCTTGCGTGAGGCCGCCACCCCAGCTGCCCGTCTGCCACATCGCCGCTCCTCTGCTAGGCTGCGCCTCGATGTACCGACGCCCGCCGGAGCAAACCGGTGGCCGCTTTCGGGGCGGACCACCGGCCCGCCGCCCCTCATCGTCGTTGGCCCGTCCCGTCCTGGCGCCCCTGCCGGCGCTGGTCCTGGGCGGCTTCGCGGCGCTCGCGGTGGCCCTGCTGGTGGGCATCCTGGTGGCCTTCGCCTCGTACGCGGCCGGCCTGCCGGATCCCGGCGACCTCGAGAATTTCCCATTGAGCGAGGGATCCACCGTCCTGTCCGCCGACGGTGTCGAGCTGGCCGCGTTTGCCGCCGAGCAGCGGCGCGTGATCGCCTTCGAGGACATCCCGCAGGTCATGATCGACGCCCAGGTGGCGGCCGAGGATCGCACCTTCTGGACGAACCCGTGCATCGACTTCAAGGGCATCGTGCGGGCTGCGCTCCAGAACTTCTCCGCCTCCGAGACGGTCTCGGGCGCATCGACCATTTGCCAGCAGCTGGTGCGGATCCGGCTCTTTGACGCCGACCTGATCGCCAACCCCGACCGACGGTGGGAGCGGAAGATCAAGGAGGCGCTGTTGGCGCTGCGCGTCGGCGACCGCTACCCGGGACTCGAGGGCAAGCAGAAGCTGATCGAGATGTACCTGAACCAGGTGTATTACGGCAACAACGCGTATGGCATCTGGGCGGCCGCCAGCCGCTACTTCGGCAAGGACATCACCTCGCAGGCCCCTAACGACCGGCTCTCCATCGGGGAGGCCGCCCTCCTGGCCGGGCTGGTGCGTGCGCCATCGGCCCTTGACCCGACCCAGGTCGCGGTGTCGACCACCGATGCGGCCGGCAACACGACCCTGGTCGTGCCGCCTGACTCCCGCGCCATGGTGGTGCAGGGCTTCGTCCTGGACGGGATGGTGCAGACCGGTGCCATCAGCCAGGCCGAGCGCGACCTTGCAGGCCGGCAGCCCATTGTCCTGGCCCCGCCGCCCGACCTGCAGTACAAGGCGCCGCACTTCGTGTATGCCGTGCGACGGTCAGCCGCCGAGCTGCTCGGCGGCGAGGATCTGCTCGATCGGGGCGGCCTGGTGATCACCACCACGCTTGACTACAACGGCTACCAGGTGAGCGCCGAGAAATGGGCCGGGGTGGCCTACGACCTCGACCGCCTCACCGATGAGGAGCTGATCGCGAAGTACGGCGAGCCGGCGCTGCGCTGGATCAAGCAGCTCCAGGGCCGCAACATCAACAACGACGCGCTGGTCACGCTCAACTATCGGACCGGCGGGGTGCTGGCCTACGTCGGCTCGGCGAACTATTACGGCGAGGCGACCTCGGCGCACCAGCCGGCCTACGACGTCGTCGGGCAGGCCTTCCGGCAGTCCGGGTCCGCCTTCAAGCCGATCACCTACGCCACCGGCTTCGAGCGCGGCGTCATCACGCCCGCGACCATGTTCATGGACGTGGTGGGGGTGATCGCCGAGGGCTACACCGTGCCGAACGCCAGCGGCGCCGAACGCGGCCCGGTGCGGGTCCGCGACGCGCTGAAGTACTCGTGGAACATCCCGGTCACCAAGGCGCAGCAGCTGATCGGGACCCAGAACGTCGTCGACATGGGCGAGCGGCTTGGCCTCGAGTGGGATCCGCAGCATGGAGGTGAGGTCGCCGTCCCGTCGCTCACGCTGGGCACCATCGGCGTCCACATGCTCGACCTGACCGGCGCCTACGGGGCCTTGGCCAATGGGGGGGTATTGGCCGAGCCGTTTCTGATCGCCACCATCAAGGACCGTGACGGGAACGTGATCTACGACCACGAGACCGATGCCCAGGAGCCTGAGCGTGTGCTCAGCGAGGACGCCGCCTACCTCGTCACCGACATCCTGGCCGACAACACCAACCCGGCCACCAACATCGTCTGGGGCCAGCGCTTCCAGCTGACGACCGATGAGGGGCGCCGCCCGGCCACCCTCAAGACCGGCACCACCAACGATTTCAAGGACCTGCAGGCGTTCGGGTACCTGGCCCCTGACCCCGATCCGACCATCAGCGAGGGGGCGATCGTCACCGGGGTGTGGGTCGGCAACAGCGACTTCACCGCCATAAAGGACGTCTTCGCAGCCGATGGGCCGACCTTCATCTGGCACGACTATATGGCCGAGGTGACCGCTGCCAACGCAGCGCCGTTGCGCGACTTCCCGAAGCCGGCGGGCATCGTCGAGGTGACCGTCGACGGCGTGACCGGCATGCTGCCCGGCGACTTCACCACGTCGACCGTCACCGAGGTCTTCGCCTCGTCACATCAGCCGGGCCAGCGCGACACGCTGTACCGCGAGCTGATCATCGAGGCCCAGACCGGCAAGATCTGGCAGCCCGGCTGCGGCGATCCGGCGACCGCCACACTCCCACCGGATGCCAGCCCGCTGCCGAGCGGCGCGCCGAGCCCGTCAGACCCGGAGGAGAAGCTCTACCTCGACCTCGTCGGCTACGAGGCTGGGCACCCGACCTGGGAGGAGGCCAACCGGGCGTGGATCACGAGGTACCTCGGCAAGGAATCCGAGGTCCGTCGCTCACCGTCCCCGGCGCTCGGCGCCCCGCTGGCGCCCATCGAGACGTGCACGCCGGGCGAGGTGCCGCCCTCCACGCCGACGCCCACGCCGTCACCCAGCCCGTCGCCGACGCCGCTCCCATCGCCGACCCCGACCGCGCTGCCGATTCCGACGCCCATTCCGCTCCCCAGCCTGACGCTGATTCCGCTGCCTTCCCCGACACCCGCGCCCACGCCGCCCCCGTAACGCTACAACTCGGCGACGGTCGTCCCGTCACCGCCCTCGTCGCGTCGTCCGGGGCGCGTGGATCGGACCCGTGGGTGCTCGGCCAGGAACTCGCGGATGGATCGCCGCAGGGCGCCAGTGCCCGCGCCATGGACGATGACCGCCTCGTCGAGCCCGGCCAGGAGCGCCTCGTCGAGGTAGGCAGCCAGCTGTTCGATCGCGGCCTCGACCCGCTCGCCGCGGAGGTCGAGGCGGGCGGCGATGCGGCTGGCGGCGCGTTGGCGGAGCTCGGCCATCTCATCGTCGCGCCGTGTCGGCCCCGCGACTGGCTCGGGAATCACCTCGATGTCGTCACCGGGGACCACCACCCGGGCATCGTTCGTCTCGATCGTCACGCGTCCGGTGCGGCCGCTGACGTCGACGATGCGGCCGGCGGTGCCCAACGTGTTGCTGCGCCCCCACAGCCCCACCCGTGGCTGTTGCGGCTCGTCGCCTTGCTGGGGCTCGCCGTCCGCTCCCGGATCCGGCCTGAGTTCGTCCCGCACCCGTGCCGTGCGGGCAGCGAGGTCGTCGAGCGGTGCCCGGGCCGGGCTCACGGCGCCGCGAGGAGCCCGCAGGTTGCGCTGCCGTGTCAGCTCGCGGCGGACGGTCTGCACCTCTCGCTCGGCGCGCGCCAGGAGGGCGTCGGCCGCCCGGCGCGCATCGGCCAGCGTGGCGGCCGCCTCGCGACGGGCCCGGGCGACCCCGGTGGCTGCCCGCTCGCGGTCTTCGCCTGCTGCGCGCCGCTCCGCCTGTGCCTGCTCGAGCTCCGCGGAGCGAGCCTCCTCGGCGCGGGCGATGGAGGCCAGCGTCTCCTCCATGGTCACGTGCTCGGCCGCCAGGCGTGAGCGCGCATCGGCCAGCACCTCGGCAGGCAGGCCCAGCCGCTCCGCGATGGCGAACGCCTGCGACTTGCCGGGCAGGCCGATCTCCAGCCCGTAGGTCGGGCGCAGGGTCTTCACGTCGAAGGCGACCGATGCGTTCGTCACCAGCTCGTGCTCCTGGGCGAATGCTTTCAGCTCCGCGTAGTGGGTGGTTGCGGCCACCGTCGCGCCGTCCTCCAGCAGGCGCTCGACGATCGCCATGGCCAGCGCCGACCCCTCGGTCGGATCCGTGCCGGCGCCGATCTCGTCGAGGAGGACGAGCGTCCCCGGACCGGCGGCGGCGATGAAGCGAACGACGTTGCGCAGGTGGCTCGAGAAGGTCGAGAGGGACTGCGCGATGCTCTGCTCGTCGCCGATGTCGGCCATCACCCGACGGTAGACCGGGAGTCGCGCAGCGTCGGCGGCAGGGACACGCAGCCCCGCTTGGTGCATCAGCGCCAGCAGCCCGAGCGTCTTGAGCGAAACCGTCTTGCCGCCGGTGTTCGGACCCGTGACGATGAGGGCCCGATAGCCGAAGCGCTCCCCGATCCGCAGGTCGATCGGCACCGCGCCGGCGCCGAGCAGTGGATGGCGGGCGGAAAGAAGCTCAGCAGCGTCCGCCGACGCCTGCGGCCGGACCGCGTCCATGGCGAGCCCCAGCCGGGCGCGGGCGATCCACAGGTCGGCGCGGGCCAGCGCCTGCAGGGAGGCGAGGAGGGCCTCGGCGCGACCCTCGACCTCGCGGGAGAGCTCATCGAGGATCCGCTCCTCCTCGCGGGCCGCGTCGAGGGTGGCCTGGGTCCATGTGTTGTTGAGGTCGACCACCGTCAGCGGCTCGATGAACAGCGTCGCGCCCGACGCGCTCTGGTCGTGGACGATCCCCTTCAGCTTGCCCTTCGCCTCGGCGCGAATTGGGATCACGTAGCGGCCGGCGCGCATCGTCACGATCGCCTCGCCGATGACCCCGGCCAGGGCCGAGGAGCGGAGCATGGTGTTCAGGCGCTCGCGCACGCGGTCCTGGGCGGTGCGCAGCCGCCTGCGGATGGTGGCCAGCGCGGTCGACGCCGAGTCGAGGATCTCGCCCGCCTCGTCCACAGTCCGCTCGATGCGGGCTCGCAGCGCCCGGGCATCGTCGAGATCGCCCCGCACGCCGGTCAGGTGCGGACCGCGCCATTCGGCGATCCGTGCGGCAAACAGGCTGGTGGCGCGGAGCGTCTCGGCGATGTCGAGGAGGTCGGCCGCGGTCAGGCGGCCGCCCCGTCGTGCCCGTTCGAGCGCAGCTCGGATGTCCCGCGCGCCGCCGATGGTCGCCTGCGCCTGTTCCTCGAGGAGGCGGGTCGCCTCATCGGTCTGATCCTGGAGCAGGCTGACGTGCGCGGCGTCGGCCATGGGACGCGTGGCATCGGCCAGCTCGAGGGAGGGTGGAAAGGCGGTCAGCCCGGCGAGCTGGTCGACGATGGCGGCGAACTCCAGCGCACGGAGCGTGCCCGCATCCGCCGCAAGGCCCGGCTCCGGCTCAGGGTCGGGAGCGGTGCGGCTCATCGGCGATCAGGTAGCGAAGCGGTCGCTCAGCCCACTCTCCTGCATATCCGACGCCGATTCGCGGCGTGCGGATCGCGCGTGGCGAACCGACACCGGCCGCGATGCGCACGGGGCCACTGAGCAGGTCCGAACCGTCCAGGCGCCGATCGATGTCGAACGCGGCGGCCAGGTTGCCCGGCCCGGCGGCAAGCCGCTGAATGGCGACGGCACCACGGCGCGTGCGTGCCAGCGCCTCGCCATCGGTCAGGGCGGCGGCGCGCAGCAGGACGGCCTCCGGCTTGTCACCCGGACCGCAGACCACGTTGCAGCAATGGTGGACGCCGTAGACCAGGTAGACGTAGAGGCGTCCGGGCTCGCCGAACATGGTCGCGTTGCGTGGCGTCCTGCCGTGCGACGAGTGCGCGGCCAGGTCCTCCGGCCCGAGGTAGGCCTCGACCTCCACGATGCGTCCCGCGATCCGGCCGAGCGGGGTGTCGTGAACCAGGATCGCCCCGAGCAGGTCGGGCGCCAGGTCAGCTGCCGAGCGGTCAAACCAGCGGCGATCGTCGATGAATCGCTGGCCCGTCGGGGGTGGGGCGCCCATCGGGTCCGCTGCGGCGATCTCCGCCGCCACGGTCACGGTGCCGTGAGGTACTTGGCGATGTCTGCCGGAACGAGGACCTTGGCCAGCTGCCCGAACGTCGGGATCAGGGTGCTGCGGAAGAATTCGACCAGCACCGACGAGTCCATCGCGTCGTAGAAGCCCTTCAGCGGCCCAGCTCCCCCGACCGCGGCATCGGACGCCGTCTTGAAGAAGGTGTCCATCACGATCAGGGTGAAGGTGATCGACAGTGCCGCAAAGAGGAGTCCCATGACGGCACCACCCAGCTCATCGAGCTGCTTGGCGACCGGCAGTCGCGTGCCCTTCCAGAAGACCCGGACGATGAACCAGCCGCCGATGGTGAGCCCGAGGAAGAGGATCAGGAAGACGATCTGCTCACGAAGCTCGGGCGTAAAGGCTTCCCAGAAGCCAAGCAGGTTGAACAGCGGGTCGCGGAGCTGGCTGGCGATGATGAAGGCGATGATCACGACCAGGCCGCTCAGCGCATAGCGGACCATGCCCCCCATGAAGCCGGCGAAGACGCCACCGGCCAGGCTCGCCACGATGACGAGATCGATCGGTCCCAGCCTCTGAAGAAGCTCCATGCGTGTCTCCCTGCGCCGTCAGCCGCGTCCCGTTCGGCCGTGCGGAAGCGTACCAGCCTCGTCACGGCTGCGGGTGGCGTTCAGCGGATCAGGGCCCCCAGGTGGTGCTGCACGGCGCCGCGGATCCGATTCATCGCACGCTCGACCTCCCGCTCGTCGTCGGCTGTCGTCGGCTGGAAGCGCAGCGACACGGCGTGCGAGACCTTGCCGTCGCCCGCCTGTGGTCCGCGGTAGGTGTCGAACAGGCGGACCCAGACGCACGTTGGGCCGGCGGCCGTGCGCACGATCCGCAGCAGCTCACCGACCGGCGTGCTCTCGTCGAGCACGACCGACAGGTCGCGGTCGACCGGCTGGGCTGGTGGCACGGCGGTGACCCGTACCGCCCCGGGAACCAGGGCCAGCAGTTGCCCCAGGTTCACCGCCGCGATCATCGCTCGACCAGGGATGCCCCAGGCCAGCGCCACGCGTGGGTGCACCTCGCCGAGGCTGCCGTACGGGCTGCCCGACGCATCATGCAGGCGAGCCGATCGGCCTGGGTGCAGGTGCGGGTGGCGATCCTCGTCCGGCTCCGGTCGGTATGCCGGCAGTGGAGCACCCAGCGCCGCGTGCAGCGCCTCGAGGATGCCCTTCAGATCGTCGATATCCGGGTCGTGCGTTGCCGCGCCCGGTCCCGACGGGACACGCGGCCCCAGGATGGCGATCCCAACGTGCCATGCCTCGGCCCGCCCGGTGCCCGCCGAGTCGGCCCACGCCGGGGTCTTTCCCTTCGACTGCCAGTAGGTCTTGCCCACCTCGAAGAGCCACGGGTCGCTCCGTCGCTGTCGGACGTTCTCGGCCAGGGAGCCGAGGAGCGAGGGGTACATGCCCGGACGCATGATCGAATGCTGCGCAGCCGTCGGGTTGGCGAGCCGCACGTAGCCGAGGTCGGATGGGTCGTATCCGCTTCGTTCGAGGTCCGCCGGCCCGATGAGCGCGTGCGTCAGCACCTCGTCCAGCCCGATCCCCGCCAGGATGCGGCGGACCGCGTGGCGCGGCTCGCTGGGATCCGGACGATACGGCGGCAGCGCGGGCTGTGGCAGCCGACCCTCGATCTGGCCATAGCCATGGCTGCGGGCGATCTCCTCGGCAACGTCCTCGGGCGCGACCACGTCCTGGCGATGCTCGGGCACCGTGACCGCCACCTCGCCCGCCCCGATCGGCTCCACGCCGAACTCCAGCGGCACGAGCAGCGCGGCCACACGTTCTGCGTCGAATGCGAAGCCAAGCAGGCGCTCGGCACGTTGCAGGTTGACGGTCACGACTCGCGGCGGGCGCGGCTGTGGGTCGTTGTCCACGATCCCCGCCGCGACGCGAGCGCCAGTGATCTCCGCCAGCAGCCCTGCGGCGCGGTCGACGGCCTGACGCGGCAGGTGATGCGCGATCCCCTTCTCGTGGCGGAGGCTGGCCTCCGAGCTGAGGCCGAGCCGGCGTGCGGTGTTGCGAATGCTCGGCCCGTGGAAGATGGCCGACTCCAGGATGACGCGTGTGGTGCCCTCCCCCACCTCGGTGTCTGCACCGCCCATGATTCCGGCTAGGCCGATCGCCCGCTCCGCATCGGCGATGACGAGCATGGATGTGTCCAGAGTCCGCTGGTCGTGGTCGAGTGTCTCGAGCTGCTCGCCCTCGCGTGCGCGGCGCACCACGATCTGGCCGCCGGGGATGGCATCCGCGTCATACGCGTGCATCGGCTGCCCGAGCTCGTGCATGACGTAGTTGGTGACGTCAACCACCGCGCTGATCGGCCGCATGCCGGCGGCCAGCAGGCGCCGCTGCATCCACGCCGGCGACGACCCGTTGGCGACGGTGTCAAACCAGCGGGCGGCGAAGCGCGGGCAGCCGTCCGGATCCTCGATCTTGACGCGGACCTGGTCGTCGGCTACCAGGTCCATGGTCTCCGTCACGGCCAGCGGCGGCAGCTGGACCGGCGATCCGATGATGGCCGCGATCTCGCGGGCCAGGCCGACCATCGACAGCGCGTCTCCCCGGTTCGGCTTGACGTCGACGTCGAGGACCACCTCCCCCAGGATCGCCGCCAGGTCAGCCCCGAGCGGATGCTCGTCGCCCTTGCCCAGGATGTGGATCCCATCCGCGTCGTCGCCCAGGCCGAGCTCGATCGCGGAGCAGAGCATCCCCTGCGACTCGACGCCACGGATCTTACTGCGCTCGATTCGTCGCCCGCCGACCAGGACGGCCCCGACCTTCGCCACCGGCACCAGGTCCCCGGGGGCGATGTTGTCGGCCCCGCAGACGATCTGGAGCGGCTCGCCGGAGCCGGTGTCGACGCTGGTGAGCCACAGCTTGTCGGCGTTCGGATGGCGCTCGATGGAGAGCAGCCTCCCCACCACCACATCGGTCCAGTCGGCGCCCGACACCTCGATGCCGCTCACCTCCATGCCACGCAGGGTCAGTGCCTCGGCCAGCGCCTGCGGGGAGAGGTCGAAGGCGACGTACTCGCGCAGCCAGAAGAGCGGGACGCGCATCGGCCTACCGGCCCGCCGAGAACTGCTCGAGGAAGCGCAGGTCGGCGCTCATCAGCAGACGCAGGTCCGGGATACCGTGGCGCAGCAGCGTGATGCGGTCGAGCCCCATGCCCCAGGCGTAGCCCTGGAACTCGTCGGGCTCGATCCCCCCGGCGCGCAACACTGTGGGGTGCACCATGCCAGCCCCCAGGATGGTCATCCATCCCGATCGCCCGCACGCTGGGCATCCGCTTCCACCGCACACAAGGCAGCCGATGTCGAAGGCGACGCTGGGCTCGGTGAACGGGTAGTAGCCGGGGCGGAAGCGCGTGCGCGTCCCCTCGCCGTAGAGGGCGCGTGCGAATTCCTCGAGCATGCCCTTCAGGTCGGCCAGGCTCGTGTCGCGGTCGACCACCAGCCCCTCGACCTGGAAGAACTCGAAGCTGTGCGAGGCGTCGACCGCGTCGTACCGGAAGCAGCGGCCGGGCGTGATCACCCGGATCGGTGGCCGCAGGGCCTGCATGGCGCGGATCTGCACCGGGCTGGTGTGGGTGCGCAGGATCGTGCCATCGGCCGCCGGCCGCGGCGGCTCGACCCCCGGCTCCGCGACGAACAGGGTGTCCCACAGGTCGCGCGACGGATGGTCGGGCGGGATGTTCAGCGCCTCGAAGTTCATGGCGTCGGTCTCGATCTCCGGCCCCTCGA
>JBBDNI010000039.1:0-15975 GCA_040877645.1 Chloroflexota bacterium | reverse complement strand
GACCGGCCGTGCGGCCGCGCCCAGGTCCGCCAGCAGCCCGATCCCGGTCGTCGGCAGCGGCCCGCCTGTCGGCGGCCCGAGGATGGTCGCCGCCAGGAGGGCTCCTGAGGCGAGCAGCACCAGCACAGCCGCCACCCAACGATCAAGGACAGTGCCGACCAACAGCCCTGCGGCCAGCGCCACCAGGGCGGTGCAGGCCAGCGCGACCACGGCGGCGATGAACGGGATGGGGTCGATCGCCGCCTCGGCGCGCGAGATGGCCGCCAGCCAGGCGCCGGCCGATCCGACCACGATGCCACCCACCAGCAACAGCCCGTACCCGATGAACCAGGCGACCAGCACGGCCGAGCGCGGGACCGCTCGGACCGCCATCCACGCCAAGGTGCCCCGGCGCCGCTCGTGGGCCAGGGTCGATGCCGCGAGGGTGGCCGCGACGCAGATCGCCGCCCCCGCACTGACGGCGTACCAGAATCCAGCGCCGGCGATTGCGCTGACGCCCGCGAGATCGGCGGGCACGGCGATCACCGCCATCCCGGCCAGGACCGGCAGGCCGACCACAGGAATGAGCCGGTAGCTGATCCACAGCTCGCGCAGCGCCATCCCGGTCAGCGTGCGGAGTCTCATCCGCTTGCGGCAGCTCGCTGCCGGTCGGCCGCCACGAGGTCGGCCAGCGACTCGATGCTGCGCTGCGAGAGGCTGAGGCCGCGAGCGTCGAGCTCCCGCACCGGAGCGTGGACCGCGATCCGACCCTCGCGGATCAGCGCGACCTGGTTCACGAGGCCCGCCTCGCTGGCCGGGAAGCGGCTGGCGATGAGGACTGTCCGACGGGCTCCGGGGATCGCCAGCAGCCGGATGCGTTCGGTCGGCTCGACGGCGCGCAACGGCTCATCCAGGAGCAGCACCTCGGGGTCGGTCAGCATCACCGCGGCGAGGGCGGTGCGCTGGGCCAGTGACTCGCCACCCCGTCGAATCGGCTCGTCGAGCTGCAGGCTGACTCGATACGTGTCCGCTGCCTTGTCGACCCGCCGGCGGCGCTGGTTCGCATCGAACCCGGCGAGGCGACCGGCCAGCTCGAGCACTTCGCGGGGTGTCATCCAGGGATAGATCCCCGCATCTGGCCCCACGTAGCCGACTCGGCGCGCCCAGCCGGACGGCGAGCTGTCCGCCCGATCGACGCCGGCCAGTCGGACCGTGCCGGCAGAGGCGTGCGTGAGGCCGGCGAGCACGCGCAGCAGGAGCGAGGCCGATGCGTGGGGGTGCGAGACGAGCAGGAGCCTGGCCCCCACCGCGACCGCGAGGTTCACGTCGGCGAGGAGCGGCCTCCCCCGAATCGAGCGCCTGACCCCCTCGCACACGACGGCGGCGGGGCGCAGCTGGCGAATCGACCGCGAGGCCCACAGCGCGTCGGGGGTGGAGCTCGCCAGGTCGCACCTCCTCGGTCTCGGCTGGGCCGATGGGCGGCCAGTCTAGCACCGCCCTTGACGCCCCTCGAAGTGGCTCGTATCATAAGGCCCCGCTTATATAAATTCGCATTTGATAAAGAAGCGCTACGGTATGACCCTCCTTCCCGAGACCAGTGGTGAGCGCGACCTGCGACGTCTGCGCACCCTGTACCGCGCCCTGGGGGACGAGACCCGGCTGCGCATCATCAGCCTCCTCGCCGAGTTCGGCCCGATGCCGGTCAACGAGCTGTCGGCGCGCGTCGTCCTGTCGCAGCCGCTCATCAGCTGGCACCTTCGCATCCTGCGACTGGCCGGCCTGCTTGACACCCAACGGCAGGGCCGCGCCACCATCTGCCGGCTGCGGACCGCTGCGTTCGAGGAGCTCCACGATGCCGAAGGGCGCCTGATCGGCGGGACCTCGGGGATCAGCAGGGCGCGTCCGTCGGGCGCATCGGAGGTAGCCGATGTCGGCTAGCCATCCGAGCGCCGGCAATCTGCCGCGCGGCGACTCGCTCGTCTCGAACCGCATCAAGGATGGGGCTCGCGCGATGCTCGCCCCGATCGTTCGGCTGGCGCAGCGACTGGGCGTGACCGCGAACACCGTGACCGTGGCGGGCTTCCTGATCGTGGTGGCCGCAGCGGTGCTGGTCGGCAGCGGCAACCTGCTCGCTGGGGCGATCGTGCTGGTCGGTGGCTCGCTGCTCGATGCCGTCGACGGGGCGCTGGCTCGCGCAACCGGCGGTGGCACGGCCTTCGGCAGCTTCCTTGACTCGACCCTCGACCGCGCCGCCGAGGCGATCCTGTTCGGCGGGATCATTGCCTACTACCTCCGCTCCAGCATCGACCCGATCGGCCCGGTCCTGCTCGCGCTGGCCGCTCTTTCAGGCTCATTCCTGGTCAGCTACACCCGCGCCCGGGCGGAGGGGATCGGCGCCACGGCATCGGTAGGTCTTGCGCAGCGGACGGAGCGGCTGGTCCTGATCGTGGCCGGCATCAGCCTGGCGGGGCTCGGCTTCGAGATCGGCCTGATCAGCGCCATAGTCATCGTCGCCGCCCTGTCGGCGGCAACCACCATTCAGCGCATCTGGCATGTTCGACAGCAGGTGGACGGACAGCCTGCAGCCAGGGACATCGAAACGGCACAGGAGAGATAGCAAGCGTGGCCACCACCAACGGCAAGGACTCGGAGAACGGGCATCGCCCCTCTGACGGCAAGATCCGCGTGGCGATCGTGGGCGTCGGCAACTGCGCCTCAAGCCTGGTGCAGGGTCGCTACTACTACGAGAACGCCAAGGACGGCGACCTGGTCCCCGGCCTGATGCACGTCAACCTCGGCGGCTACCGCATCCGCGACATCGAGTTCGTGGCCGCCTTCGACGTCGACAAGACCAAGGTCGGCACCGATCTGTCCGAGGCGGTCTTCGCCGGCCAGAACAACACCTTCAAGTTCGCCGACGTTCCGCACACCGGCGTGACCGTCGATCGCGGCATGACCCACGACGGGCTCGGCAAGTACCTGTCGCAGGTGATCGAGAAGGCCCCTGGTCCGACGGCCGACGTGGTCGGCATCCTCAAGGAGCGCAAGGTCGACGTGATGGTCTCCTACCTGCCGGTCGGCAGCGAGGAGGCGACCAAGTGGTACGTCGAGCAGGCGCTGCAGGCGGGGGTCGGGTTCATCAACGCCATCCCGGTCTTCATCGGCCGTGAGCCGTACTGGCAGCGGCGCTTCGCCGAGCGCGGGCTGCCGATCATCGGCGACGACATCAAGAGCCAGGTCGGGGCGACCATCACCCATCGGGTCTTGACCCGTCTCTTCATGGACCGCGGCGTGCGGATCGATCGCACCTACCAGCTGAACTTCGGCGGCAACACCGACTTCCTGAACATGCTGGAGCGCGAGCGGCTTGAGTCCAAGAAGATCAGCAAGACCAACGCCATGACCTCGATGCTCGACTACGAGATCGACGAGGAGAACGTCCACGTCGGGCCGTCCGACTACGTGCCGTGGCTCAAGGACCGCAAGTGGTGCCACATTCGCATCGAAGGGACCACCTTCGGCGACGTGCCGCTCAACCTGGAGCTCAAGCTCGAGGTCTGGGACTCGCCGAACAGCGCCGGCGTCATCACCGATGCGATTCGCTGCCTGAAGCTGGGCCTCGACCGCGAACTGACCGGGACGCTCGTGGCGCCGAGCGCGTACTTCATGAAGAGCCCACCGCGCCAGATCCATGACGACATCGCCTACAACCGGGTGGAGGCATTCATCCGGGGCGAGGACAACGAGACGCTGGTCGGGACGGAGTCGCCCCCCAAGAGCACCCAGCGCCGGCTCCCCGCCGGCAAGGCGAAGGCCGCCGTCGCCGCCGACTGATCCGGTGTCCACCACGAGCAGCGAGGTGAGCGGCCAGGAGGTGGCCCGCCCGTCGGCGCCGGTTGCGGACGCCGCTCCGGCCAAGACCGCCTCATCGGCTGAGCGGCGGCGGGAGCTGCTCACCTACTGGGGGTACCGAATCGCGGAACGGGTGATCAACCTGCTGCCGCGGGGGATCGTCCTGCCGCTTGCCGCGGCGGCCGGCAACGCCGCCCATGACCTGACCGCCGAGAAGCGCCGCGTGGTGCGCGACAACCTGGCGCGCGCCATGCAACTGCCCGCCGAGCATCGCCGGGTGCGGCGTGCGGCGCGGCAGGCATTCCGCAACTACGCCAAGTACCTCGTCGACGTGATGCGGCTCGACTCGCTCAGGGCGGAGGACGTGGAGCAGCTGGTGCTGATCGACAACCTCCCGCTCCTCGACGAGGCGCGCGCCGCGGAGCGTGGTGTTCTGCTGTGCACGGTCCACGTCGGCGGCATGGACCTCCTCGCGCCGGCCCTCTTCCGCCACGGGCACGAGCTGCATGTCGTGGCCGACGACACCACCTACGGCCGCCTGTACGAGCACCTGCGGGCGATCCGCAAGCGGCACGGCCTGACGCTGATCGGCTGGCGCAGCCTGCGTGGCCTCTTCCGCGCGCTGCGGGCGGGCGAGAACCTGGTCCTGTTCTGTGACGGTGGCTATCGCGACGGCGACGTGCCGGTCGAGTTCATGGGCGAGCCGACGACTTTCCCGGCCGGGCCTGCTGCGCTCTCTGCCCGGTCCGGCGCCCCGATGCTGCCGGTCGCATGCAGCCGCCTTCCCGACGAGCGGTTCCGGACGCGCGGCCTGCCGCTCATCACCGCCGCCAGCGACAAGCCGGCCGAGCTGTATCGCGCCACCCAAGCGCTGGCCGACGCGCTGGGGAGCGTGATCGCTGAAGATCCGGGGCAGTGGTACATGTTCCGCCCCGTCTGGCCCCAGACCGATGCCGACCGCGTCACCGCTCGCACGGCGCTCGAGGCGGCGCGGCGCGGCGAGGACTGGACCAAGCGATCCGCCTGATGGGAGGCCTCGCACTGCGCGGCGCCCTGAATGCCGCCGACCGGGTGGCTCGGCTGTTGCCGCGGGGAGCCGCCTACGGGCTCGCCACCCTGGCGGGGCGCGCGTGGTACCAGCTCGCTCCACGGCGGCGCGCCCTGGTCACCGCCAATCTCGCCCGGGTCAGCGCCGCCAGCGGGCGCCCGACCCAGGGACCGGCGCTGAGCCGGCTGGTCCGGCGTGCCTTCGTCGAGCACGCCCGCTACTACCTGGAGCTGCTGCGCGTTCCCCACTACTCGACCGAGCGAATCGGCGGGATGGTCAGCGTCGACGACTGGCACCGCTGGCAGGCGGTCTTCCGGGAGGGCGCGGTGGTCGCCACCTTGCATCTTGGCAACTTCGAGCCGTTCGGCTCGTACCTGTCGGCGCACGGCCTGCATGCCGTGGTCCCGGTCGAGGAGATCGAGCCGCGCGCGCTCTACGAGTTCATGCTGGCACGGCGCGGCGGCGGGCGCGGCGTCGAGATGGTGCCGCTCTCGCGTGCGCGGCGGCCGATGGTCGAGGCGCTGCGCAGGGGCGGCATGGTCGGTCTCGCCGCCGATCGCGACCTGGGCGGCGGCGGCCTGCCGGTCGAGCTGTTCGGCCATCCTGCGAGCCTCCCGACCGGGCCGGCCGGCCTGGCGCTGATGACGGGGCGGCCGCTGGTCGCGGCGGCCTGCTGGCGCATGGGGCCGGAGCGATTTCATGCCCGCGGCTGGTTGATCGAGGTCGAGTCCAGCGGCGACCGCCAGGCCGACATGGCGGCCATGACCCATGCCCTGGCCCGCCGCTTCGAGGAGGCGATCAGCGCGGCACCGGAGCAGTGGTTCGGCTGCTTCCAGCCCATCTGGCCGGACCTGGACGGCACGCGGCCGTGACCGCGCGCCGCGGGCCGCGGGGCGGCGGCGATCGCAGCCGCGCTGACATGCATCTGCACACGCTCTATTCGGACGGCACGATGGAGGTCCAGGCCCTGCTCGATCACGTCGAGCAGCGGACCGACCTCGACCTCATCGCCGTCACCGATCACGAGCGCATCGACGGCGCGCTCCGCGCCCGAGAGCTGCATGCCGCCGGCGACTATCACTTCGAGCTCGTCATCGGCGAGGAGATCACCACCCGCCGCGGGCACCTGCTGGCCCTCTTCCTGACGGAGCGGATCCCGCCCCTGCGGCCACTGGAGGAGACGATCGAGCGGATCCACGACCAGGGTGGCATCGCGATCGCCGCGCACCCCATGGCGCCCCTGACGCCGAGCATCGGCAGGCGCAGCCTGCTGCGCCTGCACCACGACCCCGACGCCCGTCATCGGCTGGATGCGATCGAGATGCTCAACCCCAGCGTCGCCGGCCGGGCGAGACGTCCGCATCGCGCAGCGCTGAACGAGCAGATGGGACTCGCGGCGGTCGGCAACTCGGACGCGCACGTCCTCGAGCACGTCGGGACCGGCTGGACCTGGTTCGCGGGCACCTCATCCGACGACTACCGGGCGGCGGTGGCAGCGCGCGAAACGGAGCCGGAGGGCGCCTACTGGACCCACTGGCACAACGTCAGCGTCTACGGCCGGCAGCTGGTCGCCAAGGCCCGCCACCTGCGGCATACTCTCCGTCCCACAGGAGAGTGGCGATGACGACATCGGTCAGATCGCCCCGCAGGCGGTCCCCACCGAAACCAGCCCCCAGCCCGAAGCCGGCGCGCGGGCCTCTGAAGATCGGCATCGTCAGCCCGTATGGCTATCCGCACCCCGGAGGGGTCAATGAGCACGTCCGGCACGCCTACGAGGCGATGCGGCGGATGGGCCACGACGTCTGGATCATCACCAGCAAGTACGGCAAGGAGCGGAACGACGAGGGTCGCGTCATCCGCCTCGGCACCGGCTGGGCATTTCCCGCCAACGGCAGCATGGGCCGCGTCACCCTCGGCTGGCAGTTCAAGCAGCAGGCGCGCGACCTGCTGGCCGAGCATCGGTTCGACATCCTCCACTTCCACGAGCCGTTCGTGCCGTTCCTGTCGCCGACCGTCCTCGACCAGTCGGACACCGTCAACGTCGCCACCTTCCACGCGTTTGGCGGCTTCTCACCCTCCTATTGGGTGGGCAAGCGGTTCGCCGGCCACCTGTCGGCCAAGATCCATGGCCGAATGGCGGTCAGTGGCGCCGCGCGCCACTTCATCAGCCGCTACTTTCCCGGTGACTACCAGATCATCCCGAACGGCGTCGACCTGGACCGATTTGCCGATGCGGAGCCGCTCGATGAGCTGCGCGACGGGACGATCAACATCCTGTTCGTCGGCCGCTTCGAGGAGCGCAAGGGGCTGATCCATCTGCTGCGCGCGTACCACCGCTTGCGCAAGCGGCACGTCGATGCCCGTCTGCTGGTGATCGGCAGCGGGCCGAAGCAGCGCGAGTACCGCCGCTTCATCGGCCTGCGCCAGATCCGCGACGTCGAATTCCTGGGGCGTGTGTCGGACGACTTGAAGGCCCGCTACTTCGCATCGGCCGATATCTTCTGTGCCCCGGCAACCGGCCAGGAGAGCTTCGGGATCGTGCTGCTCGAGGCGATGGCCGCGGGCGTGCCGATCGTGGCGTCAGATATCCACGGCTACAAGAACGTCGTCCAGCGCGGTGTGCAGGGGCTCCTCGTCGAGCCGAAGAATCACCGGGCGCTGGCCGCCGCGCTCTACGGGCTCGCAAACGACGCGGAGGCCCGCCATCGGATGGGCGACGCGGGGCGCGCCAAGGCGCCGGAGTACTCCTGGGACCGGGTCACCGAGCGGATCGTGGACTTCTACCACGAGGTGCGCGAGGAGGCCCTCAGCTCGGGCAGCGTGGCCCGCCGCTAGAGCGGCTTGCGGTAGACCCGCTCGGTTTCCGTCACCGCGAAGCCGACCGCCTGGTAGATCCCCAGCGCGCCGGTGCCGTTCTCCGCATCCACGCCGAGCCCCGCCGTCGTCATGCCCGCGTCGCGCAGCACGCGCAGGCTCTCCGCCACCAGCGCGCGGCCGATCCCCTGCTTCCGCCAAGCGCGCCGGACGCCAACCGAGTTGACCCAGCCGCGCTTCATGCCCAGCTCCGCGTTCGCGTCGTGGTCGATTCGGTTGAGCACCTGCCCCACCAGCTCGTCTCCCTGCCAGGCCACGACCCACAGGCTCATGTCGCGGCGTGGGTCGGTGCGCTTGCGTTCAAAGCTGTCCTCGGAGTCGTCGATCGCGCCCCAGTGGTCCCTGAAGACCTCCACCTCCGTCTCCCAGATGCGGCGCAGGTGCTCCACGCGAGCCGGCCGCAGCTCGATTCCTGGGGGGAGCGGCAGCTCCGGGATGTCATCCAGGTTCGGCCGTTCCATCACGAAGTCGTTACGGACGACGTGGTATCCGCGACCCTCCAGCAGCGCAATGCGCCCCGCTTCCTTCTCGTGCGCCCAGCTCTGCAGGCGCCGCTCGACGTTGGTCGGATGCGTGGCCGCCACGCTCCGCTGCCGAGCCTCGACCCAGCGCAGCAGGGCCGATCCCAGGCCGCGGCGACGCCAGTCTGGGTGCACCTGGCCCCAGGTGGAATAGTTGTGGCCTCCGTCGTTGTCCGGCTCCCAGCCGCCCTCGGCGAACGCCACCGGGCTGCCGTCCACCTCCGCGATGACCATGTCCTGTGCCGGGTCCATGCGGGACGGGTGGTCGAGCCAGTTGGTGACCTGCTCCGCCCCGAGCCGGTGTCTGATCCCGTCGGCCAGGTTCCCGGCGTTCACCAGCGCGGCGATCACCGCATCATCGGCGGGGCGCTGCAGCCGGCGCAGGCGCAGGCCGGCGATCGCCGGCAGGCCGGGAGCCTCGACGGTCATCGGTCCGGCACCATCGGCTTGCGGTAAGCGGCGGAACGGAATTCCACTTCGAACCCGGACTCGGTGTACAGGCGCAGGGCCTCGTTCGCGTTGTCGGCGTCGACGCCCAGTCCGGCGCTGGTCATGCCGCGTTCGCGCAGGATGGCCAGCGATCGCATGACCAGGGCGCGCGCCAGTCCGCGGCGTCGCCAGGGCCGGCGCACGAAGACGCTCGCCAGCCAGCCCTGCAGGCGCCCAAAGGCGATGTTCTCGGCCTCGTTGATCTCGTTGAGCACCCCGCCGGCGATCTCGTCGCCATCCCACGCCACCACGAAGAGGGTGGGGTCGAACTTCGGGTCGGCGCGCCACGTCTCGTAGCGGGCGTCCGAGCCGTCGAAGCCGCCCCAGTGGTCCAGGAACGCCTCGACGTCGGCATCCCACAGCTGACGGTGCTGATTGTCGCGCAGTGGCCGCGGCTCGAGCCCATCCGGCATCGGCGGCACCTCGATCTCGTCGAGTGTGGGGCGCAGCATGTCGAAGAAGTAGCGAGCGGGCTTGTAGCCCTCCTGCTCGAGCAGGGTCCTCTTGCCAACGCGGCGGTCCGGGCTCCAGGAACCCAGCAGCACCGGCCGTTCGGTCGGCAGCTCTGCCAGCCGGACCGCGGCGAGCTCCTCGTTCAGGCGGAGCAACCAGCGGCCGATGCCACGACGTCGGACCTCCGGCAGGAGCGCGCAGCCGATGCGGAACTCGCGGAAGCCATCGGTCGTGTCGACCCATTGCAGGTCGCTGCTGCCGACCACCCGGCCGTCGAGCTCGAGCATGAACGCGTCTCGCATGGCATCGAAGGCGGGGGTCGGGCGTGCGAACCAGTTCCCCATCTCGTCGGCGGTCGTGCGCCAGGGGAGGCCATCAGCCGCGCTGTCGGCGTTCATCAGTTCGGCGAGCGCGGCGGCATCACTGTGCCGGTACGGTCGCAGGACCAGGCCGGGGATGGCGGGACGGATCGCGTCGGCGGTGACGGTGGTCTGGCTCATCGGTCGGGCTCCATCGGCTTTCGATAGGCGGTGCCGCGCGCGTGGACCGCAAAGCCGGCGCGCTCGTAGACGCCCAGCGCGCCGGTTGGATTATCGGCGTCGACGCCGAGCCACGCGCTCGTCATGCCCCGATCGCGGAGCAGGAGCAGGCTGGACCCCACCAGCGACGACGCCAGCCCCCGGCGCCGCCACGGACGACGGACGAAGACGCTGGCAAGCAGTCCGCGCCGGCGGTTCAGCATCTGGTTCTCGTTCTCGTCGATCAGGTTTATCACCGCTCCAGCTATCTCGTCGCCGTCCCACGCGATGACGAACAGCGATGGGTCGAAGTCCGGGTCGCCGAGCCACTCCTCGAAGGCGGCGTAGGACGCATCGAACCCGCCCCAGTGATCCATGAACGCTTCCGCATCCGCGTCGAAGATGCGCCGATACCCGGCTCGGTCGTTCACGGTGTGCAGCTCCAGCCCCTCGGGGAGCGGCGGCACCTCGATGGCGTCGAGGTGCGGTCGCACCATGTCGAAGAAGAAGCGCACCCGCGTGTAGCCGTGCTTCGTCGCCAGCGCCACCGCGCCGGGGCGTCGTTCATCGGCGAAGGTGCCCATCACCTTCGTCCGCTCGGTCTCATGCGAAGCAGCGAGCGCGCGCATGCAGGCCTCGTTCCGCTCCAGGATGGCGGTGCCCACCCCTCGTCGACGCCAGGCCGGATGGACATGACCGCGGCTCACGTAGTCGCGCAGGCCATCGGTCGTGTCGACCCACAGCGTCCAGCCGTAGCCGACCACCTCGCCGTTGACCTCGACGAAGACCAGGTCATCGGCCGGGTTGAAGCCCGTGCCGGGGTGCTGCAGCCAGTTGACCAGCCCCGCCTCCGAGGTGCGCTCGTCGATCCCGTCCGCCTCGTTGGCCGCCGTGAAGATGCGGAACATCTCCCCGGCGTCGGCGAGGCCGGCGTACGGTCGCAGCACGATGCCGGGCAGGCGGGTGCGCATCGGTCTAGCCCACCCGCTTCAGCTTGCCGGTGCGCTTGGCGTAGCGCTCCGCACGCTCGAAGGCCCACAGCCCCAGCGGGATGAAGATCGCGCCCATCAGGACAAGTGGCCACACGTTGTCCAGCAGCGCACCGACCCCCACCCCGTCGATCAGGCCCGCGCGCACGGCGTCGAGCACGTACGTGGCCGGGCTGAAGTTCGAGAGGATCTGCATCCACTCGGGCAGGATGTCGACGCTGTAGTAGACGCCGCTGATCAGGAGCAGCAGCGACTGGATGACGAAGACCATCTGGGCGCCGCGCTCCACGTACATCAACGGCAGGATCGAGGCTGCGATCCCGATCCCGGCGAAGCTGAACGTGCCGAGCAGCGTGAAGGCCGCCGCGGTCGCGAAGTTCGCCTTCGTCAGATCCAGCTCGAAGAAGAGCGCCAGCACGATCAGCACGAAGACCGTGTGCACCAGGCCGAAGGCGATCGCGTAGATGGCGGCGCCGAAGAGCTGGGCATAGCGACGCACGGGCGCCATGAAGGTGTACTCGAGCGTCCCCTCCCAGCGCTCCCACTGCACCGCCTCGGCGATGAACTCGAAGACGATCGCCAGGTAGCTCCAGAAGATGGTGCCGATGACCAGCGTCAGGAGCAGGCGGTCATCACCCTGGCTGCGGCCGATGAGGCTCACCGACAGGGCGCCCGCCACCGAGTAGATGAGCCAGGCGATCTCCCAGCCCCAGTAGCGCTTGGTCAGGTTGAAGTTGCGCTCGACGAAGGCGAACGAGGCCCTCAGCTCGCGCGTCATGAATGCCATCGGACGACTCCTGTCGATGATGGGCGGCGCGACCCGGTCCCCATTACAGGGACCGAGCCGGCCGCAGCGTCGGATCAGCCGCCACCAGCACGCCAAGGCGCACCAGCCGACGACCGACCCACCGCCGTACGGGGTGGATCCGGGAGGCTCGCGCCCGCCGGCCACTGATCTCGCGCAGCGTCTGTGCGACGCGAGCCTCGTGGTATGCGGTCAGCTGCTCCGGGGATGGGTAGGTCCACATGGTCTCTCACCTCCTTTCTGTTCGAGGTCGTATCTATTCGTCGTCATTGCTCTCGTCTTCGTCGATGTCGTCGTCCAGGGAGCGGCCGGTGTAGGTCATGAAGACGCTCTCCATGGTCGGCTCCTGCCCGTGCTCCGCGGCGACCTTCGCCCGAAGCGCTTCGGGCGTGTCCTCGACCACGATTCGCCCGTCGTTGATGATCGCGATCCGATCGCAGAGCCGATCCGCCTCTGCCAGGTCGTGCGTGGTCAGCACGATCGTGGCGTCATGCGTGTCCCGCAGCTCCTCGATGAAGGTCTGCACGTCCAGCTTCGACCGCGGGTCGAGGCCGGTCGTCGGCTCGTCGAGGAGGAGCAGCGTCGGGCTGGTCAGCAGGGCCCGCGCGATGGCGACCTTCTGCTGCATCCCCCGGCTCATCTGCTCCAGTGGCCGTCCGAGCCGCTTCTCGCCGATGCCGAGCTTGCCCAGGATCCGGATCGCCTCCACCCGCGCCGGCTTCGGGTCCATCCCGTACAGGCGCGCTGCGTAGGCCAGGTTCTCGAACGGGCTCAGCTTCTTGAAGAAGGCCGCGTCCACGCTCACCCGGTTGATGACGCGCTTGACCTTCATCTCGTCGCGCTCGATGTCGTCGCCGAACACCTCGACCCGCCCGGTGTCGAGGGTCAGCAGCGTGCTGACCAGGCGGATCAGGGTCGACTTGCCACTGCCGTTGGCCCCCAGCACGCCGTAGATCTCGCCCCGCCGGATGCGGATCGAGACGTCGTTGATGGCGATCACCGGCTTCTTCTTGCGCCCGACCAGGAAGCGCTTGGTCACGTGCTCGACGAGCAGGGCCGGGACGCCATCGTCCGACAGGGCCCGGCGAGTGCGTGACGGCGCCGGTGCAGCCTGGCGCGCGACATCGGTCTTCGGTTGTTCCATCACGGTGGTCATCTCGGGTTCCTCTGGGTGATCAGTCATCACTCACTCGTCTGGGTCGAACGCCGGTCAATCAAAGAGCCGCGGGTCCTGCGTGGTCCGCGGCTCCTGCTTCTCGCCGATGCGAGCATCAAAAAACCGTGGACCCGATCTGGCCCACGGCTCGTGGCTTGTGCTTGGCGGCCCTGCCGCCAGGTGCTTCAGCTCGAGAGGGGCGCAGATCTCCCGCCGGAGACGCCACTGGTAGGCGTCACGAGGCGCTCATTTCGGGAGCTCAGGGAGCAGTACATGGCTAAAACACGAGTCCTCGTTGAGAGGTTGGCCGGGCGGCACCACACAGCGGTGAGGCAAGGTCGGGGCCGCCGCGGGAGTCTAGTGCCCGGCCTCCCGCGATGTCAAGCCAGACCCGGGGTATTACTTCGAGGGCATCGATCGCCCCTGCTGGAGTCGGTTCGCATCAGCGGGTGATACCGTTGCGGGGTCGCAGACAGCGGGGAGAGGCACCCATGAACTTCAACCGCGGGCTCCTGTTCTGGGGCCTGGCGCTAATCACCGCCGGCGCCGTCGCCCTGGCCGCCCAGCAGGGATACCTGGACCGCGACGCGCTCTCCAGCGCGTGGCGACTCTGGCCGCTGATCCTCATCGCGGTCGGCGTATCAATCGTCCTGTCCCGGACGCCGTTCGCGGTGCTTGGCACCATCACTGCCGCGCTGGTCGTCGGGAGTGCGGGCGGGGCGCTGATTGCGGTGGGCCCGGCATTTGCCGGCTGCGGGGGAGACGAGCCGAGCAGCTTGCGCACTGAGGCTGGCGTCTTCGGCGAAGTCGCGCAGGTGACGCTCGACTTCAACTGTGGGTCGCTCGAGGTTGGGACCAGCGACAACGACGAGTGGAGCGTGGCGAGTGGCCACGAGGGCGGTGACCCGGCGAGCATCAACGCCGACAGCGACAGCCTCGACGTCGAATCGGGCCACGGCGACCGATGGTGGGAGGGCGGCCAGCAACACTGGGTCGTGGATCTGCCGCAGGCGACCACCTACGAACTGAACGTCTCGCCGAACGCGGCTGACACGACCATCAGCCTGGGTGGCGGCCGGTTTGCGCTGGTTTCGGTGCATCCGAACGCCGGCAGCCTCACCCTCGACCTGACCGATGCAAGGGTCGAGCGCCTCGACCTGTCACTGAATGCCGGGTCCGCCGGGATCGTCATCGGTGCCGAGACGGGCCTGGACGCGACGCTGAGCGTCAACGCCGGCTCGATCGACGTGTGCACCGAGGACGGAGTGGCCCTGCGGGTGACGACCGATGCGAACGTCACTTTCTCGCACAACCTGGACGAGACGAACCTCGTGCATGACGGCGACACGTGGTCGACGCCGGGCTACGCCGATGCCACCGACCGGGTGCAGATTGAGCTCAGCGGCAACGCGGCGAGCTTCACCCTCAATCCGGAGGAGGGCTGCGCATGAACCGGCGCCTATACCGATCGCGCAGCGAGCAGGTGATGAGTGGCGTTGCCGGCGGGGTGGCCGAGTACCTCGACGTCAACCCATCGGTCGTGCGGATCGTCTGGGTGCTGCTGGCGATCGTCACCGGCGGGATCTTCCTGGCCCTGTATGTCGTGATGTGGATCGTGGTGCCGGTGGCGCCGTACGGGCCGGCGACCGAGGGGGCAGAGGGAGCGGGAGGCGAACCAGGAGCTACCGCGGCCGCAGCTCCCTCCTGGGAGTCGCAGGCGGCCCATCGGGCACGCAGACGCTCAGATGGTGGGTCGTGGGCCTTTGGGCTGATCCTGATCGGTCTGGGGGGCTATTTCCTGGCCCGGGAGTACCTGCCCGGGTTCGACCTCGATCGGCTCTGGCCGCTGGGGCTGGTCGTGCTCGGCGTCCTGCTGGTGATCGTCGCCTTCCGCCGACGCGGCGCCTGACTCCACCGGCGCGGGTGCCCGCGAGCCGAACAGGTCACGCCCCATCAGCGCGAATGCTGCAGCCGCCAGCGACACGATCGTGCCCGCCGCGAGCTTGAAGCTGTCCGCGCTGATCAGCTGCCCGCGCTCGCCGGTCGGCGGATCGGGGAACCTGAAGGCGTAGTTCCAGGGGGCCAGCGCGCGGGCGGCGTTGATGTACCAGTCCGGCATGGCCAGCGCCGATCCCAAGGGGAAGATGAGGATGCCGGCCACGACCGTCGCCACCAGGAACGCGATCGCCAGCGAGCGGTAGGCCCAGCTGCGCAGCCCCTCGTCGACCACGTAGGCGACCGCGATCATCGCGAACATGACGGCGGTCAGGTAGTGGTAGTGGAAGGTGGCACGCTCGATCCGGGTCCACGGCAGGAACTGGAACAGGAACGCGGCGACGAGCACGGCCAACGCCAACGACCGCCGGCGCCAGGCCTGCACCGCACACCAGCCGATGGCCGGGATGCCTGCCCAGAAGAGCATGGGGTTGCCGCCGTTGTAGATGACCCCCAGCTGGCGGTTGTCGTACGAGTGGCTGTAGAACCAGACCGGCTTGAGGTCGAGCGGCCAGCTCCACCACGGTGACGCGGCCGGGTGCCCGGCCTGCAGGCCGAAGTGGTAGCCGAACATCTGCGAATGCATCTCGTCCAGTGACCAGCCGTAGCCGGGACCCAGGCCCTCGATCGAGATCGCATGGCCGAGCTGGAGGTACGGCACGTAGGCGAGGAAATAGACCAGCAGCGGGATGACCAGCAGGCAGGCGCCGACCCAGGGCCAGGCGAAGCCGGCCAGCTCCCCGGGCATGTACCAGCGCCGGTCGCTCTCCCCGTCGCTCAGCGAGCGCCAGGCACGCAACGCCAGCAGCAGACCCGCGACACCCAGCATGATCCAGGCGGGCCAGGCCGCCTGCGCCCCTCGGGCGAGGAAAGCGAACAGGAGCTCGACCGCGCTGCGCGGCTCCCTGCCCTCGACGGTGGTGTAGGCGACTGCAAAGGCCAGACCGATACCGCCGGCCACCACGCCGATCGGCGGCAGTGCCAGCAGGTCGGTCGGCGAGAGCCGGATCGGACGCTGCCAGACCAGGGCGAGCGCCAGCAGGAGTGCCCCGGCACACACGACCAGGAACGGCCATGGCGCACCCACGCCGGCGACCACGGTGATGAAGCCGATCCCGGCCACCAGCACGAATCGGCCGAAGTGCGAGCGCGCCAGGACGAGCACCCACAGCCCGATGAGCGCGTACCAGCCCACCCACTTGGACGCGGCGGCCAACCCGATCAGGATCCCTACCGCGGGGAGCGCCCACCAGGCGCTGCGCGCCCATCGGCCTGACCAGACCTGCCAGAAGAGCG
>JBBDNI010000038.1:15830-16357 GCA_040877645.1 Chloroflexota bacterium | reverse complement strand
CCCGCCCCCGCTACCGTCGGCGCCCGTCAGTCCGTTGACCGAGCGAGCCGCTGCTTCAACATTGACAAGAGTGTAACCGGGGTCGGATCGGTCTGGTAGAGGATTGCGAGATACACGCTCACCAGGTCGCCGAACGCCACCCCGCACAGGGTCCTGGCCAGCGCCGATGGGCCCTCGACCCAGATCACGCTGCGGTTGGTCGCCCGCTCGCCGAGGAGCTCGTTAACGACCGCGTAGCGCGCCGCGATGTCGGGCGGCTCGGTCGGGTCGCGCACCTCGACCACGTACAGGGCGTCGGACAGCTCGCGGGGATTGAGGCTGCCCTCGATGGCATTGTGGTTCGCCTCCGGCATCGGCTCGAACGCGGCCCACGCCTTGGCGTTCTCGTTCATCTGCGTCTTCCAGCGATGCGCCACGGCCGCCATCGGTCCGGCACCGTAGATGATCGGGATCCGCCCGAAGATCGACCAGGCCAGCTGTTTGGCCGGGCTCGCCTCGGTCTCGACCGATGGCGCGTTGCGCTCGAG
>JBBDNI010000038.1:3497-15820 GCA_040877645.1 Chloroflexota bacterium | reverse complement strand
CAGCAGGCCGAGCGCGACACGGCGGCGCGCCGGCGACTCGAGCGCCTCGACCGCAGGGCCCAGCGGATCCGCGTCGACGAGAAGCCCGCCGCGCACGAGCAGCTCGTACAGGAGCCCGATCCCGAAGCCGATCGCCGCCCGTGGCTGCCCGGGCCCCTCGTAGCGCAGATACGGCAGCGTGGCGTCGGTGGCCATCGTTCCCAGCGTTCCGCCGGTGCTGATGACCGCCAGTGGCAGGCCGCGCGCACGCGCCTCGTTCGCCCCTGACACCGTCTCGACCGTCTCACCGGAGTGGCTGGCGGCGATCACCAGGGTCCGTGGCGTGGTCCAGGCCGGTAGCCCGTAGTCGCGGTGGACGACGAGCGGCACGCGCATCCTCGAGCCGGCGATACCCGCGACCAGGTCGGCGCCGATCGCCGAGCCGCCCATCGCCAGCACGCAGACCGCGTCGACGTCACGATGCGACGCGGGCAGCTCGACTGCCGCCGCCACGCGTCGTGCAAGCGCCAGGTCGCGCGGCAGCTCGCGGACGCGGCCCACCATATCGGCGGTGTCGATGCCGCGCATGAACGTCGGGTTGTCGAGCGTGATCGCCTCGTCGAAGAGGGGCGGCGACTGTGGATCGTCCTCGTCCGGCGCCTCCTCGCGACGACCCGGCTCGTCGTCGGGTCGCTTGTAGCCGAAGTAGTCGCGTGCGTCGCTCATGCGGATGCGGGCACACCCGCTGCCGCGATGCGGCGCCCCTCGGCGAGCATCGCGTCCACGTCCGCCTCAGAGCGCGCTTCGACGTAGATGCGCAGCAGCGCCTCCGTCCCGGAGAAGCGGATCAGCAGCCACGAACCGTCGTCGCGGTAGAACTTGAAGCCGTCGCCGGTATCGAGCGGCTGGCGGCGCACTACCGGGTGGCCGGCCAGCGCGTCGGGTGCCTCGTGCTCGAGGCGGGCGAGGGTATCGGCCTTGACGGCGTCGTATTCGTCGCGCGAGAAGCGGATGTCGATCCGGTTGTAGTAGCTCGGGCCGGCCAGCGCCTGCAGCTCGGCGAGCACCTCGGAGGCGCGCTTCTTCTTCGTCAGCCACAGGTCGAGCAGGAAGAGGCCTGACGCCAATCCGTCGCGCTCGGGGATGTGCATCCCGAAGCCGAATCCCCCCGACTCTTCCCCGCCGATGACCGCGCTGGTCTCGGTCATCTTGGGTCCCACGAACTTGAAGCCGACACCTGTCTCGTAGGCCTGCGTGCCGTAGATCTCGGCCAGGCGCGGCGCCATCGAGGTGGTGGTGACGGTGTAGACCGCCGGCCCGATCTGCCCCCGTACCTCGAGCAGGTACCAATACAGCAGGCCGTACACCTGCAGCTGGTTGACGAAGACGCCCTCCTCGGTGGCCATGCCGACCCGATCGGCGTCCCCATCGAACGCGATGCCGATGTCCGCGCCCCATCGCGGGATCTCCTCCAACCACTCGTCGATGTTCGGGCGGATCGGCTCGGGGTTGACGCCGCCGAAGAACGGGTTTCGCTCGGTGTGCAGCTCGCGCACGGTCAAGCGGCCGTCCCCGATCAGCCGCGTGAACCACCCGGCGCCCGATCCGAAGATCGTCTCGACCAGGACCCGGCCTCCTGACCCCTTGATCCGCTCCATGTCGACGATGCTTGCCAGTTGATCGCGGAAGGGCGGATACGGGTCGAAGGTCTCGACCAGCCCCGCTGCCACGGCGTCGTCATGTTCGCGGCGTGGTGGGAGCTCGTCCTCCGGGTGCCGATCCATCGTCGCTTCGATGGCGGCCAGCATCTCCGGCGCGGCGGCCCCGCCGTTGTTCGCCTTGACCTTGAAGCCGTTGTCGGTCCACGGGTTGTGGCTGGCGGTGATCACGATCCCGGCGCCCGCACCCATCTCCCGGGTGAAGAAGCTGCCGACCTGAGTCGGCACCGCGTCGGGTGGCGTGAACGAGCGAATCCCGTGAGCTGCGAGGACCTCGACACAGGCTCGGGCGAAGTGCTCGGAGGCGAAGCGGCGGTCGTGGCAGACGACGACGCCACGATCCGCGGTGCCAGCGGCGGAAAGGTACTCGGCCACGCCGCGCGCGCAGCGGCGAACGTTGTGGAAGGTGAACTCCTCGGCGATGGCAGCGCGCCAGCCGTCGGTTCCGAACTTGATGCGTGTCACCTGGACCTATCCTACGCGCTGCCGGCGGGCCATCCGGCGATCGGCGATCTCGGCCACCCGCTCCAGCTCGGCCTGCAACTCGGCAAGCCGTGGCTTCAAGGGCTGCCGCGGCGCGATGTTGATCTGCACGCCCTCCTCGACCCGCATGCGGCAGAAGGGCAGCGGGACCAGGTGCCTGTCCCACCGGCCATTGAGGCGCCACGGTGGACGGATGGTGACCGCCCACGGCTGGATCGGGACGCCGGACTCGCGTGCCACGATCAGGACCCCCGGCTTGGCGACGCGGTAGGGACCCAGCGGTCCGTCGCAGCTCACCACCACGCTCGACCCCTCGCGACCGATGCGCGCCAGATCGAGCGCCAGCCGCGCGGCCTCGGCCCGGTTGCCCTCGGCCGGCAGCGCCACGACCCCTGACTCCAGGGACTCGAGCATGGTGTTCATCACGATCCCGCGGAAGCCCCGCGTGCTGAAGCTGATGATCCGTTTCGTCTTCCGCAGCCGCCATGATGCGGTGGCGGCCACCAGGTTTGACTCGTGCCAGATGGCGAAGACCGCCTGCCCCTGGAAGACCGGCGGACCGGAGGTCCGGGCCGTGGCGGCCACCAGGCGGAGGTAGAGCGCCATGGCCCGACCGATGAGGCGGGCCAGCCAGGCAAGCCTGATCCGATCCTCCTGGGTGATCGCTAACGGTGGGCCGATCGGTTTGGCGGCCGGTTCCGGCACCATCGGGCTACAGATAGCGCTCTCCAACCTTCTCGGCGATCTCATCCAGGACCGGCTTGATCTCCTCGGCGCGGTCGCGCGCACAGACCAGCAGCGCGTCAGGCGTGTCGACGATGATCACGTCGCGCAGTCCGACCGTCACCACCAGCCGATCCCCGCCGTGGACCAAGACCCGCTCCGAGCCGCGGTCCAGGTGCTGGCCCGATGCCACCAGGCTCGCGCCGCTGCGTGCGGAGAGAGCCTCCAGCAGGGCGGACCACGAGCCGATGTCGCTCCAGCCGGCGTCAAGTGGGACGACGGCCATCCGACCATCTGCTGCCGCCGGCTGCGCGATCCCGATGTCGATTGAGATGGCGGGCACCGGCTCGAGGATGTCGCGCAGCTCGGAGGTCCATCCGGGGGTGCGGTGCAGCGCCGCGATCCGGTCCAGTGCCGCGCTGAGCTCCGGCTGGAAGCGCTCCATTGCCTGGCGATAGGCGTACACGCGCCAGGCGAAGATGCCGGCGTTCCAGAGGTACCCGCCCTCAGCCAGCATCGCCTTCGCCTCGGCCGCACTCGGCTTCTCGATGAAGCGCTCGACCAGGGTGGCCGGCGAGGCGGAGTGGAGCGCCTCACCCACCTTGACGTAGCCGTAGCCGGTGGCAGGGGTGGTCGCCACCACGCCGAGGCAGACGAGGTAGCCCCGCTCAGCGGTTCGCGCCGCCTCCTGGAGCGCCTCGCCGAATCGTCCCTCATCGGTCACGAAGTGGTCAGCTGGGAGGACGAGCGCGACCTCGTCGCTCTCACGGCGGGCGATCACGGTGGCGAGGCCGGCGGCGACCGCCGTGGAACGTGCCAGCGGCTCGCCGAGGATGTTGTCAGGTGGCAGGTGCGGCAGCTGCTCCTGGGTCGCCCGCACGTGCGCCTGCGAGGTGATGACGTAGATGTCGTGCGGCTTCAGCAGCGTCCCGAGGCGGGCCACCGTCTGCTGGAGAAGGCTCGTCTCGCCGGTGAGGGCAAGCAGCTGCTTCGGCGAGTGGCGGCGCGACAGGGGCCACAGGCGCGTGCCGGACCCGCCGGCCATGACGATCGCAAACATCGGGCCAGACGCTACACCATCACGTGACCGCACATTGCGAACTCCCAAGGCTCCTCGTGGCTAGGTTGATGCGATGCCAAGTTGCCAGATGGCAATGGAGTTAGCGTTAGGCGCGCTCGAAGGCAAGGCGTGCGGCGAACGAAGGCCGCGCTGAGCGTAAATGGGAGGCCCGGCACGGTCCGACGCCTCCCAGACACGCCTACGAGCAACCTGGTTGCGATCCGGCAACGCAGAGGCCGATGAGCCCGCGTAACAGCAGCTTGGTTGTGATTAGCGACGAGACTGGGCAGAGCGCCACACACGGGACTGGCGATCAGTCAGCGACCTCGGCCTCAAGGCGCTCGCCGAGTTCCTGGGTGCGACGGTAGGCGGCCCATACGGCGTCAGACAGGACGGTGCGCAGGCGACCCTTCTCCAGCTCGTAGATGGCTGCCGCGCTGGTCCCGCCTGGCGAGGTGACCGCATTGCGCAGCTGCGCGGGATGCAGCTCGGAGCGGGCGGCGAACTCGGCGCTGCCGACCAGCGTCGCCGCCACCAGGTCGTGGGCCAGCTCGCGCGGGAAGCCGAGGTGCACGCCGGCGTCGACGAGCGCCTCCATCACCGCGAACAGGTAGGTTGGGCCCGTCCCCGACAGCGCCGTGGCCATCGCCACGAACTCCTCGTCGGCCACCTCCTTCTGGTCGCCGAGCGCGCGGAGAACGGCGCGCGCCAGGTCGCGCTGGCAAGCCGAGCATGAGGCCGATGCTGCCCAGACCGTGATCCCCTTCCGGATCTGGGCGGGCGTGTTCGGCATGGCGCGCACCACCGCCTCGTGACGCAGGCCGACGCTCAGCGTCCGGAGCGTCGCGCCGGCCACGATCGAGAGGACGACCTGGTCATCGGTCAACGACGCCCTCAGCTCCCGCATGACCGATGCGAGCATCTGCGGCTTGACGGCAAGCACCACGATCTCGGCGCCGTCGATCGCCTCGGCGTTCCTGGCGACCGCCTTGATCCCGTGGCGCTCAGCCAGGACCTCGCGCCGGTCACGCCTCGGGTGCGAGGCAACGAGGCGGTCCGCACCAACGGCGCGATCGGCCAGCAGGCCGGCGATCATCGCCTCGGCCATCACGCCGGCGCCAACGATCGCCACCCGCATCTCCCGTCGTGCGCTCACCCGACCTCCTTCTCCTCGCCGCGCAGCTCGCGCGCCGCCGCCATCTCCTCGGCCGGCGCGTCGCAACGCTCCAGCAGGTCCATGGCGATCTGCCCCAGGCGGCGGGCAGTCGTCACGTTGCGAAGCTCGAGCTCGGCGCGACCCATGCCGAGTGCCGCAAGCCCCTCCTCGCGCTCGGCACCGATGTCCCGTGCCTCGCTGATCGCCTCGGCATAGTATCGACGGCTGCTGGCGGGGTCACCACCACCGACGCGCACGTCGCCGATCCGCCGAGCTGCACGGGTGGCTGCCAGCTCCATGCCCGCCTGCTCGTAATGCCACAGTGCGCGGTGCCCCCAAATGTCGGCCGGCCACCACGCGTGCACGGCGATCGCCTCCTCGGTGGCCGTGGTCGCGGCCTCGCCGGCGGTCGGGTGATCCGCCGCGCTCTCGGCGGACAGGTAGCGCTCCGCGAGCTCGCCGCGGCGCAGAGCAACTGGCAGAACCGGGAGCGACTGGCGGGCAGCTGGGGGTCGTCCACCGAACAGCGTGCGGATCCTTGCGCCGAACCTCGACAGTGCGGCGCCAGGCTGGCCACCGCGAGGAGGTTCGCCCCAGCGGATCGGGGCATTCGGTGTCGCCACCGGCGTCACCGGATCGGTCAGGCGGAGATCCCCGCGACGCCCACCGAGCCCGCGGCCTCGCGCAACGCGACCGCTCGATCGGTCCGCTCCCAGGGGAGGTCTAATTCGGTCCGCCCGAAATGCCCGTACGCCGCGGTGCCGCGATAGATCGGCCGGCGCAGGTCCAGCCCGGCGATGATCGCGCCGGGGCGCAGGTCAAAGGTGCGCTCCACGAGGGCTGCGAGGGCCGTATCGGGGATCGTACCGGTCCCGAAGGTCTGCAGATTGATCGCCAGCGGATGAGCGACACCGATGGCGTACGCCAGCTGCAACTCGCAGCGCCGCGCGAGCCCCGCAGCGACCAGGTTCTTGGCAACGTATCGGGCCATGTAGGCGCCCGATCGGTCCACTTTGGTCGGGTCCTTGCCGGAGAAGCTGCCGCCACCATGGCGGGCCATGCCGCCGTACGTGTCGACAATGATCTTGCGGCCGGAGAGGCCCGAGTCGCCCATCGGGCCACCGATCACGAATCGCCCGGTCGGGTTCACCAGGTAGCGCGTGTCGCTGTCCAGCAGCCCCGGACTGATCGCATCGCGGATCACCACCTCGCGGATGGCCTCCTCAAGGTCGGCGTGCGCCACCTCGGGGTCGTGCTGCGTGCTGACCAGCACCGTGTGCACGCGTCGCGGGTTCCCGTCCGCGTCGTACTGGACCGTCACCTGGCTCTTGCCGTCAGGCCGCAGGAAGGAGAGCCCGCCGGCTCGCCGCACGTCGGCCAGCTTGCGGGCCACCTGGTGGGCGAGCTGGATCGGCATCGGCATCAGCTCGGGGGTCTCGTCCGATGCGTACCCGAACATCATCCCCTGGTCGCCGGCGCCCAGCTCATCGGGCTCCAGCCCTTCCTTGGTCTCCAGCGCGTGGTCGACGCCGAGGGCGATGTCGGGCGACTGCTCCTTGAGGGCCACGATCGCTCCACACGTCTGCCAATCGAAGCCGAGCCGCGCATCGTCGTAGCCGACCCTGCGCACCGTGTCACGCACGACTGCCTGCACGTCGCAGTAGGTCTTGGTCGACATCTCGCCGAGGACGAAGACGAGGCCGGTGGTTGCGGCAACCTCGACCGCCACGCGTGACTCCGGGTCACGGGAGAGGACATCGTCGAGGACGGCGTCAGCGATCTGGTCGCACAGCTTGTCGGGGTGTCCCTCGGTCACGGACTCCGAGGTGAAGAGGGTGTGGCCGTCAGGTAAGGACATTGCGCGAGCGAGTGTACCGTCGGCGGCCCCGCCGTGCCATTCGCTTCACACTCCGCGGTTGAGCGGGTAGGATGCGGTCAAGCCCAATCACATTTGATACTCCAGAGGAGCCACTCCAATGCGCCAACTGCGACCGATTCTCGCCATGTTGGCGGTCGCCGCCATCCTCGTCGCCTGCAGCAGCGCGCCGGGCACGAGCACGGGCAACCAGCAGAGCCAGGGCGCCGAGGCAAGCGACGGTGGGGGTGGCGATGGTGGCGGCGCCAGCGACGGCGGCGGAGGGGGCGGTGCCAGCGACGGTGGCGGCGGTGGTGGTGGACTCTTCGGCGACGGTTCTGCGGACTATCAGGTCACCGGCGGCATCACGGCAGAAGGCGAGCTCAGCTTCGTTCCGGCCGCCAGCCAGATGAACCAAGACGGGATCTACAACCTGTCGTTCTCGAACGAAAATTCGGACGTGCTCCTGATCATCTACCTGTCCGACGACGGAGACACGCTTTCCTGGACCAACTCCGAAGCCTCCATTGCGGGCGCGCAGTGCGACTTCAACGTCACGCGCAAGGATGACAACGGAGCCGAGGGCACGTTCACCTGCAACAACCAGCCCTTCTTCTCAGGCACCGGCGCGAGCGGCACTGCGAACATCAGCGGATCCTTCGACGCGCGAATCTAGGTCAGTGATCGGGCGCGACGCAGAACTCGTTGCCCTCTGGATCGGCCATCAGGTACCAGCAGTGCGAGCCGATGCAGTTCGGCTCCTCCTGCAGCAGCCGGGCGCCAAGGCCCAGGAACCGATCCCGCGCGGCGGCGATATCGGGCACATGCAGGTCCAGGTGGGCCCGATTCTTGACCACTTTGCCCTCCGGCACCTGCTGCAGGATCAAGTGCGGCCGCGTGTCCTCCGGATCCGTCGGGCGCAGCACGATGAACTGGCTGACCGGCGGCCGTCGGTAGAAGCCGAGCGCGGCGCACCAGAAATCGGCGAGGCGGTCGATGTCGCTGCCGTCGATGACGACCGTCATGACCGGGCGGTCGATCGCCGCCGGACGGAGCCCTGCGCTCAGGTGCCGGACTCCCACGAGTTGGCGTACGCCTCCTGGGCCTCGCTGAGCGTGTCGATCTTGATGCCCATCGTCGCCAGCTTGAGGCGCGCAACCTGGCGGTCGATATCGGCCGGGATGTCGTAGACGCGTGGTTCCAGCTCCCCGGCGTGCGCCCGCAGCCATTCCAGGCCCAGCGCCTGGTTGGCGAAGCTCATGTCCATCACCAGGGCGGGGTGCCCCTCGGCGGCGCCGAGGTTGACGAGGCGCCCATCGGCCAGCAGGAAGATGCGACGCCCATCGGCCATCAGGAACTCGCGGGTGGATGGCCGCACGTCACGCGATGAGACCGACTGTGCCTCGAGTGCGGTGAGCTCGAACTCGTCGTTGAAGTGGCCGGCGTTGGCCAGGATCGCCCCGTCGTGCATCTTCGGGAAGTGGGCGGCGCCCCACACATTCAGGTTGCCGGTGGCGGCGATGAAGATCTCCCCCACCTCGGCGGCAGCATCGGCGGTCGCCACGCGATAGCCGTCCATGGCCGCCTCCAGGGCGCGGATCGGATCGACCTCGACCACGGTCACGATGCCGCCCATCCCCGCCGCTCGGGCCGCGATCCCGCGACCGACCCAGCCGTAGCCGCCGACCGCCACCTGCTTGCCGGCGATCAGCACATTCGTGGCGCGCAGGATCCCGTCAATGGCGCTCTGCCCGGTGCCGTATCGGTTGTCGAAGAGGTGCTTGGTCAGCGCCTCGTTGATGCCCATCACCGGGAAGCGCAGCTTGCCGGCCGCTGCCATGGCGCGCATGCGGATGATGCCGGTGGTCGTCTCCTCGGTCCCGCCGATCACCGCGTCGAGCAGCTCGGTGCGTCGGGTGTGGATCTCGTTCACCAGGTCGGCTCCGTCGTCCATGGTCACGTGCGGCAGATGGTCCAGCGCGGCCGAAATGTGCGAGTAGTAGGAATCGCGGTCCTCGCCCTTGATCGCGTAGGTCGGGATGCCGTGGTGCGCCACCAGCGAGGCGGCGACGTCATCCTGGGTCGAGAGTGGGTTGGATGAGCACAGCACCGCGTCGGCGCCGCCGGCCGCAAGGGTCCGCATCAGGTTGGCGGTCTCGGCGGTGACATGCAGGCAGGCGCTGATGCGCCAGCCTGCGAGCGGCCGCTGGGCGGCAAAGCGCTCGCGGATTCCCGCCAGCACCGGCATCTGGCGGTCGGCCCATTCGATCTTCAGCGCCCCCGCATCGGCCAGGCCGATGTCGCGGATGTCGCCCTTCACCTCGTGTCTCGTGGCCACGTGATTCGCATTGCCTCTCGTAACGGTCGCATCAATCCCCACCCGCCGGACCGACGGCGCCCGACGCGCTCGGTCAGTCGGCAGTGCTCACGGTAGCCGAGTCGGGCGTAAGCCGCGATGGCAGGCGCGTTGTCGGCGTGGACATTGAGCGCCACGTCGGGCACCGAGTCGAGCAGCTCGGCGGTCACCGCGCCGGTGACCATCTTCGCGAAGTCGTGGCCACGGAAGTCGGCGTGGGTCATCACGTTGCCCACCACCGCCATCCCTTCGCGGCGGTTGATGACGTGCGTCCCGGCGGCCGATATCAGCCGGCCGCGAATCCGGATGCCGAAGTAGACGCCGTCGTCAAGGATCGCCTGCGCGAAGCCGGCCCGGAAGCCGAGCTGGTAGAGGCTGTTCAGATCGTCGATATCGGCCGGACCGAGTCGCTCAGCGGCGCCGGCGTACGTGACGAAGGCCGCTCGATCGACCACCATCCGTAGCAGGGCTGTTGCCCGCTCCAGCTCGTAGAGATCCTCGATCGCCTCATCGTGCATCTCGGTCGCCTGGAAGAACGCGTCCCGTGGCTTGATGACGCTGGCCAGTACTGCGCGGCAACCTGCTGGATCGCCCATCAGGAAGAGCGGCTGCGGGACCAGGCCATCGTGGTGCATGGCGAGCGCCGTTGCGTGGCTGCCCTCGTAGGCGATCCCCCATGAGCAACGGCCGCGCGATGCTGAGTCGAGGTCCCCCAGCGCATACGCCGCGTAGCGGCGATCGGTCCTCAGGAAGGCGGCGATCTCGTCGCGGTCGGTGACCGCCCGGGCGCGCAGCTGGGCTACGGGGACGGCGGCCATGAGCGAATGCTTGCCTCCCTCGGCCGATCGGTGCCTAGTAGGCGAGCAGCGTGTGGATCGTGAATTCGCCGAGCTTTTCGCGCCCGCCGAGCGCGGTCAGCTCGACCATGAACGAGAGCCCGGCGATCTCGCCGCCCAGTCGGCGCACCAGCTCGATCGTGCCGAGCACCGTCCCGCCGGTGGCCAGCAGGTCGTCGACCACCAGCACCCGCTGACCGGCCACGATGGCGTCGCGATGGATCTCCAGGGTCGCGGTGCCGTACTCGAGGTCGTATTCGACCTCGATCGTCTCGGCAGGCAGCTTGCCCAGCTTGCGGACCGGGACAAAGCCCGCCCCGAGGCGGTCGGCCATGGGTGCCGCGAAGATGAAGCCGCGCGATTCCATCCCGACCACCAGGTCGATTCGCTCGTCCTTCACCGCGGCGGTCATCCGGTCGATCACCTCGCGGAATGCGTCGCCGTCACGCAGGAGGGTGGTGATGTCGTAGAACCGGATCCCCGGCTTCGGGAAGTCAGGGACCTCGCGGATCTTGGCGCGCAGGTCGTCGGCGGAGCGAACGGTCACGGGACTTAAGACTCCAGTGCGGGCGACGGGCGAGGCTGAGTCTAGACCGATGGCGCCCGCGCCGGCAATGCGGATAGGATCCGCTGCATGTCGTGGGTGCTTGCCCTGCTGATCGGCCTGGTGGCCGGCTACGGAGCGGTCGACGGCGGGCAGACCGGGATGCTGGTCGCCGGTCTGGCGCTCGTTGTCCTGCCGCTGATCTACTACCGCCAGGGACGGGTGCGGGATATCGGTGTCCTGCTCATCGGCATGGGTGCCCTCCCCACGGTAATCCTGGGCCGCATCCTGCTCGACTCCGGCGGAGGGCCTGAGGGCAATGTCGCCAATGGCACCTGGCAGCTCTTCGCGGTCGCCTGCGTACTCATCGTGCTCGGGATCGGGATCCTGCTGACCACGTCGCGCTGGCGTCGCCCCTGACCAACGGGCTATTCGGGTCCGGGGCGGGTCATCGTAGTGTCGGCCGGAGATGCGCACCGTTCAACGTGCCTGGGCGGCCGCCACCGATGCGCGGCCAGCCGCCTCGCGCCCTCGCGATCGCAGCACCCTGGCTCTGGCCGTCGGCGTCCTGCTCGTCGCCGTCGCAGCGGCGGCCGCCATCTACCTGCGTGAAGGGAGCGGCGGTCGCGCGATCGCGTCACTCGTGGTGGCGGGCTGTGCTGCCGGCGTGGTCGCGCTCATCGCCTGGCCCGGGGTTGGGCCGCAGCGGCGGCTGGCACGCGACCTCCGGGATGCCGAGGAGCGCTACCGGGCCATGGTCGAGCAGCTTCCGGCCGTGCTCTACGTCGCCGATTTCGGCGCCTTCGCGACCTGGCACTACGTCAGCCCGCGGATCCAGGATCTGCTCGGCTTCAGCGCCGAGGAGTGGAGGGCCGACAATCGGCTCTGGATCAACCAGATCCATCCCGATGATCGCGCGCGCGTCATCGAGGAGGAGGAGTTCAACGGCCACCGCAAGCTCGGCGCGCAGACCGTCAGCGAGTACCGCATGCGCCGCCGTGACGGCCGCGAAGTGTGGATCCGGGACGAGGGCGTGGTGATCGCCGACGAACACGGCGAGCCGGTGCTGTACCGCGGCTTCATGATCGACATCTCGGCCCAGAAGGAGGCCGAGCTCGCGCTCCGCGAGAGCGAGGAGCAGACGCGGCTCATCATCGAGACCGCCAGCCAGGCCTACGTCGCCATCGACGCGCATGGCGTCGTGATCGACTGGAACCAGCAGGCAGAGGCGACCTTCGGCTGGACTCGGGACGAGGCCATCGGCCAACAGCTGGAGGATCGCATCATCCCGGTCGCGCAGCGCGCCGCGCATCGGGCCGGGCTGGCCCGCTACCTTGCCACCGGCGAAGGCCCGCTGATGGGCAAGCGGATCGAGCTGACCGCCCTGCACCGCGACGGCCACGAGTTCCTCGCCGAGCTGACCATCTGGCCGGTCGGGTCGGGCGAGTCGATCCGATTCAGCGCCCTGATCCACGACATCACGCTGCGCAAGCAGCTCGAGCTCCAGCTCCAGCACCAGGCCTTCCACGATTCGCTGACCGGCCTCGCCAACCGCGCGCTGTTCCGGGATCGCGTCGCGCACGCGCTCGCACGCCAGGCACGCCGACACCGCG
>JBBDNI010000038.1:0-3487 GCA_040877645.1 Chloroflexota bacterium | reverse complement strand
CGCCGTATCGGTCCTCTTCTCCGACCTCGACGACTTCAAGACGGTGAATGACAGCCTCGGCCACGACGCCGGTGACCAGCTGCTGGTGGCGGTCGCCGAGCGCCTGCGCGCCGTGATGCGGCCGGAGGACACCACCGCCCGCTTCGGCGGCGACGAGTTCGCCATCCTCCTCGAGGAGACGACCGAGGAAGGGACCCGGCATGCCGCGGAGCGCGTACTGGAGGCGCTGCGGTCCCCGTTCGAGTTCCAGGGACGCCAGGTCGTGATGCGCGCCAGCATTGGTGCGGCCATCACCTCGGACGAGACGATGCAGCCCGACGACCTGATGCGCCAGGCCGACCTGGCGATGTACAACGCCAAGACGTCGGGCAAGGGGCAATTCGCCTTCTACGAGCCGGAGATGCACCTGGCCGCGATGACCCGCATGGAGCTCAAGGCCGACCTCGAGCAGGCGATCGCCGGCCGCCAGTTCGACCTCTACTACCAGCCGATCGTCGACCTGCGCACCGGAGGGGTGACCGGGCTCGAAGCGCTCCTGCGATGGCACCATCCCGAGCGCGGGCTGGTCCTGCCGGCCGAATTCATCCCGATCGCCGAGGAGACGGGCCTGATCGTGCCGCTCGGTGGCTGGGTGATCGAGGCCGCATGCCAGCGCCTGGCCGATTGGGACGCCGCCGGAGCGCCGCGAGGAGCACGGCGCGAGCCGCTGACGGTGTGGGTCAACCTGTCGGCCCGACAGCTCCAGGAGCCCGATTTCGTGGACGACGTAGCGGCCGCCCTGCACGCCACCGGCCTCAACGCCGATCGGCTCACGCTGGAGATCACCGAGAGCGCCCTGATGACCGATGTCGACCAGAGCACGGCCACGCTCCACCGGCTGCGCGGATTGGGCGTGCGCCTGGCGATCGACGACTTCGGCACCGGCTACTCGTCGCTCAGCTATCTCGAACGGCTGCCGGTGGAGGTGCTCAAGATCGACCGATCCTTCACCGCCGCCATCGGCCAGGGCCGCGACGTTCCCGTCCTCGTCCGCTCCATCGTCAAGCTGGGCCAGACGCTCCACATGGAGGTGCTGGCCGAGGGGATCGAGACGGCTGAGCAGCTGACGCGCCTGCGCGCCATCGACTGCCACCTGGGGCAGGGCTTCTACTTCTCGTCAGCGCTGCCCGCGGACGAGGTGATGGAGCTGCTCGAGCGTCGCTGGTCGCCGGCACTGAGCGCCTAGCCGACCGCGAGCCGGCGCAGGACGGTCTGCAGCACCCCTCCGTTGCGGTAGTAGGTCACGTCGATCTCGCCGTCCAGGCGCGCGATCGCCCGGAAGGCACGCTCACGACCATCCTCGCTGCGCACGGTCACGCTCACCTCCTGCCGTGGTCGCAGCCCGTCGGCGATGCCATGGACGCTGAGCGTCTCGCGGCCGGTCAGCCCCAGCGTGGTGGCCGACTCACCGGGCAGGTACTGCAGCGGCAGGATCCCCATCCCAACCAGGTTGGCGCGGTGGATGCGCTCGTAGGACTCGGCGATGACCGCACGAACGCCGAGCAGGAATGGCCCCTTGGCCGCCCAGTCGCGCGAGGAGCCGGCGCCGTACTCGCGTCCGGCCAGGATCACCAGCGGCGTTCCCACACCTGCGTACCGCTGGGCGGCGTCGAAGATGCTCATCCGCTCACCGGATGGCAGGTGCTCGGTCACGTTCCCCTCCGCGTCCGGCACGAGCAGGTTGCGGAGCCGAATGTTCGCGAAGGTGCCGCGCATCATCACCTCGTGGTGACCGCGCCGCGCTCCGTACGAGTTGAACTCTCGTTGCTCGACGCCCTGCGCCACCAGCCACTCCCCGGCCGGTGAGCTGCGGGCGATGCTGCCCGCCGGTGAGATGTGATCGGTCGTGACGCTGTCGCCGACGACGGCCAGGACCCGTGCATCGACCACGTCGCGGAGCGGCTCCGGTTCGGCGGCGATGCCCGCGAAGAAGGGCGGCAGGGCCACGTAGGTGCTGGCCGGATCCCACGCGTAACGCTTCCCCGCCGGGACGGGGAGCGACCGCCAGCGGTCGTCACCGTCGAAGACCGAGGCGTAGCTGCGGGTGAAGATCTCGGAGCGCACCTGCGCGGCGACGACATCGGCGACCTCGATCGCCGACGGCCACAGGTCGGCCAGGAAGACCGGCTGCCCGTCCCGATCGGTCCCCAGCGGCTGGGTCGTCAGGTCGATGTCGATCCGCCCGGCCAGGGCGAATGCCACCACCAGCGGGGGCGAGGCCAGGTAGCTGGCGCGGGCCAGCGGATGGATGCGCCCTTCGAAGTTCCGATTCCCGGACAGGACGGCCACGCCCACCAGGTCGTTCGCCTCGATGGCGGCCGCGATCGGCTCTGCGAGCGGTCCAGAGTTGCCGATGCAGGTCGTGCAACCGAAGCCGACCAGGTCGAAGCCGAGCGCTTCCAGCGGCTCCATCAACCCGGCGCCGGCCAGGTAGTCGGTCACCGTGCGCGAGCCGGGGGCGAGCGAGGTCTTGACCCAGGGTGGCGTGGTCAAGCCACGTTCCACCGCGTTCCGGGCGACCAGGCCGGCCGCCACCATCACGGTCGGGTTGGAGGTGTTGGTGCACGAGGTGATCGCCGCGATCACGACCGATCCGGATCGCAGCTCGAAATCGGCTCCTTCCATCTCGACGCGGACCGGGTGGTACTCGACCGCCGGGTAGTCTGGCGCCGCCTGGGCGGGCTCGATCGCGCGGTCGCGCATCGGTTCACCGGCGCTGAATGAGGGCGGATCGGAGGCGGGAAAGGACTCCTCGCTGGCCTCGTCGACCAGCCGATGCGACTCCAGGCCATCGGCGAACGCCTCGCGGAAGGAGCGGCGCAGGTCGGTGAGCGGCACGCGGTCCTGTGGCCGGCGGGGACCGGCGACCGATGGCTCCACGCTCCCGAGATCAAGGCTCAGGGATTCGTTGAAGTGCGGCTCGACGCTCGCATCGGTCCGGAAGAGGCCCTGCGCCTTGGCGTACGCGTCGACGCGATCCACCGTCTCGGGCGAGCGCCCAGTCATGCGCAGGTAGCGGAGCGTCTCGTCGTCGATGGGGAAGAGGGTCGCCGTGGCGCCGAACTCCGGCGACATGTTGCTGATGGTGGCCCGATCCGCGAGGCCCAGCCGCGACAGGCCGGGGCCGTGGAACTCGACGAACTTGCCCACCACGCCTTGGCTGCGCAGCATCTGGGTCACGTACAGGACCAGGTCGGTGGCGGTCGCCCCTGACCGCAGCTCGCCATCGAGGCGAAAGCCGACCACCACCGGCATCGGCTGATAGAGGGGCTGACCAAGCAGCGCCGCCTCGGCCTCGATGCCACCCACGCCCCAGGCCACGACGCCGAGGCCGTTGATCATGGTCGTGTGCGAGTCGGTGCCGACCAGGGTGTCGGGGAACGCGACCAGCTCGCCATTTGCCCCCGGGCGGGCGGTGATCACGTCGGCCAGGAACTCGAGGTTGACC
>JBBDNI010000037.1:0-16486 GCA_040877645.1 Chloroflexota bacterium | reverse complement strand
ATCAGGAGGTTGTCGCGGGTGATCCCCGCGTTGTTGACCAGGATGTCGACCTTGCCGAACTCGTCGAGCGCGGCCTTGACGATCGCTTCGCATGACTCGCGTCCGGCGCTCGTGTCGCCCTTGATGGTGATGGCGGCGCGCCCCTTGCCCCGGATCTGGGCCACCACCTCGTTCGCAGCCGCCTCGTTGCCTCGAAAGTTCACCCCGACGTCGGCGCCCTGCCCCGCAAGGGCCAGGGCGATCGCCCGCCCCAGGCCGCGCCCACCGCCGGTCACCAGCGCGACCTTATCGGTCAGGTCGAACATCAGCCCGCGACCACCAGCTCGGGCTCGGCGACCTGCGGCTGTCCGAGGCGTGTCTGCTCGCCGGGCGCCAGGAAGGAGCGCGCCGGGTCGGCGGTCCATTCGACCACCGCCGCGCCGGCGGTGTAGCCGGCACCGAAGGCGACCATCAGGATCCGGTCGCCGGGCTTGATCCGGCCGGCGGCGAGCGCCTCGACCAGGGCCATCGGCACCGAGGCCGCGCTGGTGTTGCCGTACTTCTCGATGTTGATGTAGGTCTTCTCGGAAGGGATGTCGAGCTGGCGCTGGACGTTCTCGATGATCCGCAGGTTGGCCTGGTGGAAGACGAACTGGTCGATGTCACCGACCGCCAGGCCGGCGTCGCGAACGGCGGCCACGGCCGATTCGGCGAGCTGACGGGTGGCGTACTTGTACACGTCACGTCCCATCATCTGGATGAAGTGCTTGCCCTCCGCACTGGTCTGGGGTGACGCCGGACAGACCGATCCACCCGCTGGCACGATGATCCCCTCGAAGCCCGTCCCGTCGCTGAACAGGTTGAAGCCAATCATCCCGCCCGGCTGGTCCGAGGCCTGCAGCAGCACTGCCCCCGCCCCATCGCCGAACAGGACGCAGGTGTTGCGGTCCTTCCAGTTCAGGAAACGGCTCAGGACCTCGACCCCGATGACGAGCACGTTGCGGTACATGCCGCTGCGCACGAAGCTGCTCCCCGTGGCGAGCCCGTACAGGAAGCCCGAGCAGGCGGCCTGCAGGTCGAAGCCCGCCGCGCGGGTCGCTCCCAGGGCAGTCGCCACCGTCACCGAGGTGGCGGGCAGCGGGTAGTCGGGCGAGCAGGTGGCCACGATCACGAGGTCAACCTCGGCTGCGTCGACGCCCGCGACAGCCAGCGCATCGCGCGCCGCGTTGACACTCAGCGAGGTGGTCGTCTCATCGGGGCCGGCGATACGGCGCTCGCGGATCCCGGTCCGCGACACGATCCACTCGTCCGAGGTGTCCACCATCGTGGCCAGCTCGTCGTTGGTCATGATGCGCGGCGGCGCATACATCCCCCATCCGGTGATCACAGCGTTCGGGGCCACCCTCATCTCCTCCACGAAGCTCAGCGCGGGTCGATCTCGATGAGCGGCTGCTGGCGCTTCACCAACGCCCCCCGCTCGACCAGGATGCGGGTCACTCGACCCGCGACATCCGACTTGATCTCGTTGAACAGCTTCATCGCCTCGATCAGCCCGACCACGGCGCCGGCGCCGATCTCGTCACCCTCCTGCACATACGCTCGCGCCCCCGGTGACGGAGCGGCGTACCACACGCCGGTCAGCGGCGCGGTGACGAAGCGCATGCCAGGCGCCGGCTCGCCGTACGGGGTCACGGCGCCCGGAGCCGTGGCAGCGGGCGGGGTTGCGGTCGAGGCGCTCGCGACGGGCGCTGCGCGCGGCCGCGCCAGGCGCACCACCAGCTCGCCGGCCTCCACCTCCAGCTCGTCGAGGCCGCTGGCCTCGAAGGCCGGAGCCAGCAGGTCGATGGCGGCCAGGACCTGGTCGGCCGGGGCGGTCATCCGTCGTAGCGCCGGAAGACGAGCGTGGCATTGTGCCCTCCGAAGCCGAACGAGTTGCTCATGGCGACGCCGATCGCGGCCTGGCGAGCCACGTTCGGGATGTAGTCCAGGTCGCAGTCGGGATCGGGGAACTCGTAATTGATGGTGGGGGGCAGGATCCCGTGCTCGATGGCCTTGATGCAGGCGATCGCCTCCACCCCGCCGCCGGCCCCGAGGAGGTGGCCGGTCATGCTCTTGGTACTGCTCACCGGGACGGCATACGCCCGCTCGCCGAAGAGGGTCTTGATCGCCGCGGTCTCAGCCCGATCATTCGGCGGCGTACTGGTTCCATGGGCGTTGATGTAGTCGACCGCATCGGTGGTCATCCCCGCATCAGCCAGCGCGAGCCGCATGGAGCTGACCGCGCCGCGTCCCCCGGGTGCCGGCAGGGTGATGTGCGAGGCGTCATCGGTCGCCGCGTAGCCGACCACTTCGGCGTGGATCCGCGCGCCGCGCGCCGTGGCATGCTCCAGCTCCTCGAGGACCAGGATCCCGGCGCCGTCGGCCATCACGAAGCCGTCGCGCTCCTTGTCGAAGGGGCGCGAGGCGCGCTGCGGCTCGTCGTTGCGCTTGGTCGAGAGGGCTCGCATGGCGGCGAATGCGGCGATCGGGATCTCGCCGATGCCGGCCTCGGCACCGCCCGCGATCATCACGTCGGCATCGCCTCGGCGGATGATGTTCGTCGCGTCGCCGATGGCGTGGTTGCTGCTTGAGCAGGCGCTGACCGTGGCGTAGTTCGGGCCGCGCAGGTTGGCGTAGATGGCCACGTAGCCGGCCCCCATGTCCGGGATCAGCGAGGTGACCAGGAAGGGGCCGACGCGGTCGACCCCCAACTCATGCGCCTCGATCACATCGCGGATCATGGTGTTGATCCCCCCGATCCCCGATCCGAGGATCACGCCCACCCGCTCGGCCAGGTCGTCATCGGTGATCGGATTCGGGAGCCCGGCGTCGCGCATCGCCTCGGCCGAGGCGGCCCACGCGAAATGCACGTAGCGGTCGTTGCGGCGGACCTCCTTCTTCGGCATGAAGAGGTCAGCATCGAAGCCCTTCACCTCACCGGCGATCTTGCTGTGGACATTGACCGGATCGAAGGCGGAGATCGTGTCGATCCCGCTGCGGCCGGCCACCAGGCTCGCCCAGAAGGCCTCGACGTCATTGCCGATCGGCGTGATGGCGCCCATGCCGGTGACGACCACGCGTCGCTCGCCGCGTTCAGCCGAGCTGGGCCGAGGGGCTCGCTCAGCCATCGGCCTGCCCGCCGCCGATCGATTGGTCGCGCGGAATCACGAAGCTGATGGTCGCCGCCACCGCTGTCTCACCGTCGACGCTGGCCACCGCGCGGCCGCGTCCGAACACGCCGCGCAGTTTCTCGAGGGTCACCTCCAGGCGGAGCGTGTCGCCGGGCACCACGGTGCGTTTGAAGCGGCACTCGTCGATCCCGGCGAAGAGGGCCAGCTTGCCCGCGTACTCGGGCAGCGAGAGGACGGCCACTGCCCCTGCCTGGGCCAGCGCCTCGACCATCAGGACGCCGGGCATGATCGGGCGACCCGGGAAGTGGCCGGTGAACTGCGGCTCGTCGGCAGTGACGTTCTTGATCGCGACCACGTGCTTGCCGGGCTCGAGCTCGATGACCCGATCGATGAGCAGGAACGGGTAGCGGTGCGGAATGATCCGCATGATGTCGGCGGCCTCGAGCGGCATCGGCATCGCGGCGGGGGTGGCTGCCGCCGCAGCTTCATCGGTCATCGGTCGTTCGTGCTCCAAATCCGTTCAGGCGTTGCCGGCTGCGAAGGCCGCGGGGCCGACCCGGTCCAGGAGGTTGGTGCTCACCTCGCCGCCCAGGAAGGCTGAATTGTCGACGATCCCGCGGTGGAACGGCAGGTTCGTCTTGACGCCTGCGATCTGGAACTCGGCCAGGGCACGCCGGGAGCGGGCGAGCGCGATCTCGCGCGTGTCGCCCCACACGATCAGCTTGGCCAGCAGCGAGTCGTAGTAGGGGGGCACCTCGTAGCCGGCGTAGAGGTGCGTATCGACCCGCACGCCAGGTCCACCGGGCAGCGCCAGCTCCTCGATCGTGCCCGTCTGTGGCGCGAAGTTGTCGCCCGGATCCTCGGCATTTATGCGGAACTCGATGGCGTGCCCGCGCAGCGTGACCTGCTCCTGGCGCAGGGCGAGCTTCTCGCCGGCGGCCAGCCGGATCTGTTCGACGATCAGGTCGACCCCGGTCAGTAGCTCGGTCACCGGGTGCTCGACCTGGATGCGGCAGTTGATCTCGATGAAGAAGAAGTTTCCCTCCGCATCGAGCAGGAATTCGAGCGTCCCCGCGTTCTCGTAGCCTGCCGCCAGCACTGAGCGGATGGCGAGGTCACGCAACTTCTCGCGCGCCGGCTCGTCCATGGCCGGCGAGGGCGCCTCCTCGATGATCTTCTGGTGGCGCCGCTGGACGCTGCAGTCGCGCTCGCCGAGATGGATGCCGTTGCCGTGCCGGTCGAGCAGCACCTGCACCTCGACGTGCCGGCTCTCCTCGATCCATTTCTCGAAGTAGACCGAATCGTCGCCGAATGCGGCCTGGGCCTCGGAGCGTGACAGCGGCAGCGAGGTCTCCATCTCGCGCGGTGATCGGACCAGGCGCATGCCACGACCACCGCCCCCGGCCGATGGCTTCAGCAGCACCGGATAGCCCGCCGCAGCGGCCTGGTCGAGCGCGTCGCGAAGATCGGACAGGATCCCCTTGCTGCCGGGCACGGTGGGCAGCCCGTTCGCCGCCAGCATGCGACGCACCGCGTACTTGCTGCCGAACTTCTCCAGCACCTCCGCCCGCGGACCGATGAACGCCAGTTCGTGGGCGGCGCACACCTCGGCGAACCCCGCATCCTCCGACAGGAAGCCATAGCCCGGATGGACCGCGTCGCAGCCGGTGACCAGCGCCGCCGACACCACCGCCGACTGGTTCAGGTAGCTCTTGCGCGCCTCGGCCGGACCGATGCAGATCGCCTCGTCGGCCATGCGCACCGCCAGCGTGTCTCGATCCGCCTCGCTGAAGGCGACCACGGCCGGCACCCCGAGGTCCCGGCACGCCCGCAGGATCCGCACGGCGATCTCCCCCCGATTGGCGATCAGGATCTTGGTGAACATCAGGCCGTCACCCGCGTGCCAATCTGGTCGAGCGCGTCGACCGTCTCCGCCAGGCTCGCGGCGTCGTGGACGTTCAGCGTGCGGACGCCGGGCAGGATCCGCCGCACCATGCCGCTCAGCGCCGCGCCGGGTCCGCATTCGACAAAGGTGTCGACACCCTTGGCCGCCATGCCCCGCACCGATCGAACCCACTCCACCGGGGAATGCACCTGGCGCGCGAGGAGGCGGCGAATCTCGGCCGCGTCGCGCACCGGCTCGGCAGTCACGTTGCTTACCACCGGTGGATCGGCGTCGCGCCAGTTCGCGGTGGCGAAGGCCGTCGCCAGGGCCGCCCCGATCCCCACCATCAACGGCGAATGAAAAGGCCCCGACACCTTCAGCGGGATCGAGCGCCGGGCGCCGGCTGCTCGCAGCGGTTTCGTTGCCGCTTCGAGCGCCGCTGGCGTGCCGCTGATTACCACCTGGCCGGGCGCGTTGTCGTTCGCCACCACCAGGTCCGATCCTGCGTCCAGCGAGGCGACCGCCGCCACTACCGCGTCGCGGTCGAGCCCGATGACGGCGACCATCCCGCCCTCGACGCCGGCATCGGCCATCAGCTCGCCACGTCGCGCGACCAGGCGCACCGCTTCGGCGACAGACAGGCTGCCCGCCGCCACCAGTGCCGCGTACTCCCCGACGGAGTGGCCCGCCACGAAGGCAGGGGCGACCCGTTCGCCACGGGCCGTGAGCTCCTCATCGAGGGCGCGCAGGCAGGCGATCGAGGTCGCCACCAGGCACGGCTGCGTCTGGCGAGTGTCGTTCAGGCGCTCCGCGGGGCCGTGCCAGGCAAGCCCGGACGCCGACCAGCCGAGCGCGGCGTCGGCAGCTTCGAAGACGGCGGCCGCTGCGGGCGACGACGCCGCCAGCTCCGCGCCCATGCCGACCGCCTGTGATCCCTGCGGCGAGAAGAGGAAGGCTACGCTCATTCGGCGGCTTCCAGTTCGATCAGCAGCTGTCCGTACTCGACCGCCTCACCGGCCTCGGTCACGAGGTGGCGAACCGTCCCGCGGCGCGGCGCGCGCACGTCATGACGGACGCCGAGCATCTCGACGTGGCCAAGCTCATCACCCTTGTCGACGGGGAGCCCCGGACCGAGCCCGTCGGCGTACACGAAGAAGCCGACCGCCGGTGAGGTGACCCCCTGCGGCGACGGGCCGCTGGCAACCAGGCCGACGCGGTCGGTGGGAATGGCGGCCGCCGCGCTCCCCGCCTGACGACCCGGCTTCGGCGACGACGCTTCCAGCGCGCGAGCCACGCGGACCCGGAGCTCGCCGCGGCGCACCTCGAGCTCGCCCAGGCCGTGGCGCGCCAGCCGCTCGGTGAGCTGTGGGATCAGCTCGGTGACGGCGCGCTGGACCAGCTCCAGGGGATCGGTCGGATCGGTCATGCGCCTTCCTCGCTGCTGTCGCTGCCGTCGTCACCACTCGGCCAGATCTCGCTCCAGCGCGGCCGGCGCGGGATGCCGGGCAGGCGCAGCAGGCGCCCGATGCGTCGCCGCAGCGACGGCTCCTCGACGCGGGCTCTCGAGGCGATCCCCGTCTCGCGGATCAGCCCGATCCCGCGCAGACGAGCATAGCGGGTCGTGAGGAGAGCCTCCGTGTCGAGCTTGGTGATGCGACCGAGCGAGGCGAGGATCGCTCGTTTGACGGCCGTGGCGGTGGCGGCATGGTCCGCGTGTGCCCCCTCCCCGGGCTCGGCGATGATCCCGTCGACGATCCCCAGCTCGAGCTGGTCGGCTGCCGTCATGCGCATCGCCGCCGCGGCGGTTGGCGCCGCCTCCGGGGCGCGCCACAGGATCGCGGCGCACCCCTCGGGGGAGATCACCGAGTAGGTGGCGTTTTCCAGCGCCAGGACCTCGTCACCGACGCCGATCGCCAGCGCGCCACCCGAGCCGCCCTCCCCCACGATGACCACCACGATCGGGACCTGCAGCCCGGTCATCAGCTTGATCGACGACGCGATCGCCTCGGCCTGGCCGCGCTCCTCGGCCGCGGGGCCGGGAAACGCGCCGGCGGTGTCCAGGAAGGTCACGACCGGCATGCCGAGCTTGTCGGCGAGCCGCATCAGCCGCTGCGCCTTGCGGAAGCCCTCGGGGTGCGGCGAGCCGAAGTTGCGGAAGATGTTCGACTCGGTGTCCATCCCCTTTTGATGGCCGATCAGCATCACCGGCCGCCCCTCCAGCAGGGCCGGGCCGCCGACGATGGCCGGGTCATCCCGGAAGGACCGATCCCCGTGCAGCTCCTGGAAGTCGTCGAAGATGAGCGCCGCCAGGTCAAGCGTTCGCGGGCGCTGAGGATGACGAGCCAGCTGCACGCGCCGCCAGGCCGATTCGATGGCCTCGGGCGTGGGCGGCGATGCGGTCAGCACGATCTCGCTCATCGGTCGTCCTGCCGCGGCCGCTCGCGCCCCTGGCCGGGCTCACTGGCGGGTGCCTTTTCGACCTCGATCCCGATCGTCTCGCTGACGGCCGTTCCGAGGCGCTCGGCCATGCCTGACAGCACGCCGATCGGACCCCAGGCGCGTGCCTCGGCGCCCGATTGCCAGCCGTCCTCGGCGGGTGCGACGGGCAGCAGGCGCAGCAGCCGGGAGAGGGTCGTGCGCAGCTCGGCGCGTGGCACCACCGCGTCCACGAACCCGTGCTCGAGCAGGGACTCGGCGCTCTGGAAGCCCTCCGGCAGCTCCTCGCCGACCGTGCCGCTGGCGACCCGAGCCCCGGCGAATCCGATCAGCGCCTTTGGCTCGGCCAGGATCACGTCGCCGAGCGAGGCAAAGCTGGCCAGCACGCCACCGGTGGTCGGGTCGGTCAGGATGCTGATGAACGGCACGCCGGCGGCATCCAGCCGGGTCAGGGGCGCCGTGGTCTTGGCCAGCTGGAGCAGCGAGAGGGTGCCCTCCTGCATGCGCGCGCCACCCGACGCGCTCACCACGATGGCCGGGATCCGCTCGACCAGCGCCGCCTCGAAGCAGCGCGTCAGCTTCTCACCGACCACGCTGCCCATGCTCCCACCCATGAAGCGGAAGTCGAAGAGGCCGATGGCGACTCGCTGCCCGTCGACCATCCCCATCCCCCACACCGCCGCCTCGCGCAGGCCTGTCTTGGTGCGCGCCGCCTCCAGCCGATCGGTGTAGGGCTTCTGGTCGTGGAAGCCGAGTGGGTCGCCTGACTCCAGGCCGGCGTCACGCTCCTCGAAGCTGTTGTCGTCGAGCAGGAGGTCGATCCGCTCGCCGATCCCCATCCTGAAGTGGTGGCCGCAGGTCGGACACACGCGCAGGCTGCGTTCCAGCTGCCGGTTGAAGATCTGCGACTCGCAGCTCGGGCACTTGGTCCAGGCGTCAGGCGTGACCTCGCGGCGTCGTGAGAATGGAAACTTGATCGGCATCGCCTGCTCGCTACCGATGCGCCGGCCGCACGGCGGCATCTGCGTCACGCCGCGAGCCGCGACGCAAGGCGATGACGGTGAGCCCGATCCCCAACAGCGCGGAGGAGAGCGCGCCGGTGATCAGCAGCCGCGCGGGATGGCGGAGTCCGCGCCGACCCGCGTCGCCCACCCCCGATACGATCCGGGCGACGGGGCCCGGACGCGCCAGGCGCAGCGCGAGGCGGGCCTCGAACCGCGTGCCGGCCGGCAGCGGCGCAAGCGCTGAGCGCACCAACGAGGCCGCGTCGACCAGCCGGTCGAGCTCGGGGCTCACCGCCGGGCGGTGGCCGGTAAGCACCTCATCGACGGCTGCGTCAAGGCGCTCGGCCGGTGTTCGCATGGTCAGGCGTGATCTCCGATGGGGAGCGGGTTCGGCATGGTGGGCGCGCACGACGCCTCACTCAGGCCAACACCGCGCGCCCGGGTTTCGTTACACGGCCACCAGCCGGTGGCGGCTGGTCAGCGGCCGAGGATCGCGGCGAGGTCCCGCAGGGCGCGATGCAGCAACACGCGGGCGGCGCCCTCTGATCGGTCCATCACCTGCCCGATCTCTCGTGAGCTGAGGCCGTCAACGAATCGGAGGAGCACGACCTGCCGCCGATCGTCGGGCAGGTCGGCAACCGCGTGCAGGACGCGGCGCAGCTCCTCCGCATCAGCCACCAGGCCGGCCGGGTCGGCATTCGGGGCGGCACGCTCGAAGTCCGCCGCGAGGGGCTCGGTCCGTCGGCGGACGCGGCTGCGCCGGGCGTTGAGGATGGTGTTGTGCGCGATGCGGAAGAGCCACGCGCGGAAGGTCGCGCCCTCGTCGGCGAATGCGGGCAACGCCCGCAGGGCGGCGAGGAAGGTTCGCTCGGTGGCGTCCTCGGCATCGTGGTGATCGCCAAGCTGGTAGAAGGCGTAGCCATAGACGCGGTCGAGGTAGCGCCGGTAGAGAACGTCAAATGCGGCCCGATCTGCCTGCGCGGCCCGCACGTCGGCGAGGTCGGGGTCGCGCTCCCCGTCCGGACGAGGCAATGGCGAGCGGCGTGCGAGTGAGTCGGTCATCGGGGCGCCACTGTTGGCTCGGCGTCGTGGACGCGCGCCACCTCGCCCACGCTCAGGGCCAGCCGGCCAGCATCGGCTTCGAGGAGGAGCGACCCATCCTCGTCGATGCCGGCCACCCGACCGATCACGCTGCCATCCCCCGTGTCGACCTCGACGCGGCGGTCATCCAGCCACGAGTGCGTGCGGAATCGGCTCAGCGGAGACTCACCGCGCTCGAGCGCCGCGACCTCGACATCCAGCGCAGCCAGGAGGTGGCCCAGCAGCGCGATCCGGTCGACGCGCGCCCGGGCAGCCAAGGCAGCCAGAGAGGTGGCCGTGCCCGCGATCTCGGGCGGCATCCCGGATGGCAGCCAGTTGACGTTGATCCCGATCCCGATGACGGCCTCCGCCATGCTGCCGCCCTCGAGCGCCGTCTCGACCAGCAGCCCGGCGACCTTGCGGCCGGTGCGGTCCACCACGTCATTCGGCCACCGGATCGCCAGCCCGGCGTCCGGGGCAACGGTTGCGCACGCGTCGCGCACGGCGAGTGCCGCCGAGATGCCCAGCAGCCCCGAGAGGGACGCATCGATCGCCGGCCGCAGAGCGCAGCTGACCATCAGGTTCGCGCCCGGCGGCGAGATCCAGGTTCGGCCGCGCCGGCCGCGGCCGGCGGTCTGCAGGTCGGCGACCACCGCCAGTCCCTCGCCACCCGACTCGCGCAGCACCTCTCGGGCTCGATCGTTGGTCGAGCCGATCGACACGTGGAACTCGACGGCGTGCCCGATCCGGCGTGTCGGATCGGCGGCGCGCGACCAGTCGGCGAGCTCGGTCATGCGCGGCATTATGGCGGCACGCGTCCAGCGACCCTCATCGGCCACAGGTCGGAAACCCCGGCACGGCGCGCGTCGGCGCCCGCATCGGCCGCGCTACACTCGCCATCCGATGAGCCAACCGACTGCCCGTGAGCGTGTCTTCAGCGGGATTCAGCCATCCGGCGCCTCGCACCTGGGCAACTACCTGGGCGCCCAGATCAACTACGTGGCGCTACAGGACGACTACGACGCCATCTACGGCATCGTCGACCTGCACGCGATGACCACCGTGCACGACGGTGCCCAGATGCGGGAGCTGACCCACGAGATGGTGCTCGACCTGCTCGCCGTGGGGCTCGACCCGGACCGCTGCACGCTGATCCGCCAATCGGACATCCCGGAGCATGCCGAGCTGGCGTGGGTCTTCAATACCGTCGTCCCGGTCTCGTGGGTCGAGCGTACGCCGACCTACCGCGAGAAGCGCGAGGAGGGAGTCGAGAACAGCATGGGCCTGCTCGACTACCCGGTCCTGCAGGCGGCCGACATCGTCCTCTACAAGGCGACACGGGTGCCCGTCGGCAAGGACCAGGCGGCGCACCTCGAGCTGTCGCGCGAGATCGTGCGCGCCTTCAACCGCCGCTACGGACCGATCTTCCCCGAGCCACAGCCGGTCTTCAGCGACGCGCCGGTGGTGCTCGGAACCGACGGCGCCAAGAAGATGAGCAAGAGCGCCGGCAACACCATCCCGATCTTCGCTGAGCCCGATGAGATCCGGCGCCTGGTGACGAGCATGGTCACCGATCCGCTGCGCATCAAGCGCACCGATCCCGGTCGTCCGGAGGTCTGCAACGTGTGCCAGCTGCATCGGTTCTTCGGCGCGGACTACCTCCAGATCCAGGACGGCGAGCGCACCGCGCGCACCGGCTGCGTGGAGACCAAGGGGCTGCTGGCGGAGCGCATCATCGAGCGCTTCCGGCCGATGCGGGAGCGCCGGCAGCAGCTCGCCGCCGACCCGGGGCACGTCGAGTCGGTGCTCGCCGCCGGCGCCGCCAGGGTGCGGCCAATCGTCGAGAGCACCATCGCGGAGGTCCGGGCCGCGACCGGCATCGGGCCGCGCGGAACGGCTGCCTGATGACCGATCCGCACCCAACCGAGGGCCTTGGCCCGCGCGAACGAAACTGGCTGCTCGCCTTCCTGATCATCGGCTCGACCTACCTCGGCCTGCTGCTGCTGCAGCAGGTGCTGGTGATCATGGGCGGCTTCAGCCAGATCCTGCTGATCATCTTCCTGGCCTGGCTGCTGGCTTTTGTGATGTCGCCGGTGGCGCACTTCTTCGAGGTTCGGCTGGGCCTGCCGCGCGGGATCGGCGTGGGTGTCGCCTACCTGTTCGCCCTGGTCCTGCTCGGCTCCGTCCTGTTCACCACCGGGGCGGCAATCACCCAGCAGCTGGCGGCGGCGACGGCCGAGTTCCCGGAGACCGCACGTCAAATCGAGACCACGCTGGCGGACTACCAGTCGAGCCTGGGGCTGGACCGCTTCGACATCGACCTGGTCGTCATCTTCCACAGCGCTCAGGACCAGCTCGGGACCCTGGTGGCCGACATCTTCGACCAGGCGCAGGGGATTGCGGGCGCCACGCTCGCGACACTCGGGGCGCTCTTCCTGATCCTGATCCTGTCGCTCTACATGCTGATCGACAGCGAGAAGCTGCTTGCGAAGCTGAATCGCGCCGTGCCGCGGCGGTACTCCGACGAGATGCAGATCCTGGAGAGCAGCGTCGCGCGCGCTTTCGGGGGCTTCCTGCGCGCCCAGCTGATCCTGGCCGTGATCCAGGCGCTGCTGGTGGCGATCGTTGGCAGCATCTTCGGGATCAAGTACCTGTTCCTGGTTGGCACCCTGTCGGCGCTGGCCATGGTCATCCCCTTCTTCGGGCCGCCGCTGGCCCTGATCCCGCCCATCCTGGCCGCCTGGATCTACACCCCCAGCACGTTCCTGATCTCGACCGTGATCCTGGTGGCCGTGCAGACCGTGGTCGTCAACTGGCTCCAGCCCCGTCTGATGCGCGGCGCCCTTGGCATGCACCCGATCCTCGTGCTGGTCGGGCTGCTCGTCGGCGCACAGGTCGCGGGTGTGTGGGGCGCGCTCTTCGGCATCCCGGTCATCGCCGTCCTGAACGTCTTCCTCAACCTGCTGCTGTGGAGCGAGCTGCCGAACGTGGCGCTGCCTGAGGCGGAGCGCCTCTCTGACGTGGGTGAGGGGACGATGGTCAGCGTCGCCAGGGCGCAGGTATCCGACGAGACCCATCCGCACATCCACGTGCGCCGCACCCTGCGTCCCGACGGGCAGGAGCAGGTCGAGATGGTCGTCGACGACGAGAACGAGCCCTAGAAGGAGCGCAGCACCAGGTGGCGGCGGCCGTCATCGGTGTAGGCCTCGTCGACCGGGACGCCAAAGACCCTGCGCACCAAGCTCGGCGTGAGCACGTCGGCCGGGCTGCCATCGGCCGCCACCTGTCCGCCGTCGAGCACCGCCACCCGTGGGGCAAAGGCCGCCGCGAGGTTCAGGTCATGCAGGACCGCCAGGACGGTCAGGCCGCGCTGATCGCGCAGCCGGCGGATGGCGCCCAGCAGGCTCACCTGGTGAGCCAGGTCGAGGTGGAGGGTGGGCTCATCCAGGAGCAGCAGGTCGGGCTCCTGGGCGAGCGCCATCGCCACCAGCAGCCGTTGCCGCTCGCCGCCGGAGAGCTCGTCGGCCGGACGGTCAGCCAGCTCGTCGGCATCGGCGTCGTGCAGTGCCCGCGTGATCGCCAGCTCGTCTTCTGCGGTCGACGCAAACAGGCGGCGGGCATGCGGCAGGCGTCCCATGGCCACCAGCTCCGCCACGCGAAAGCCGACGGGCAGGTCGAGCTGCTGCGGCAGGACGGCGACCCGCCGCGCCAGCGCATCCCGCCGCCAGCTCGGCAGCGGGCGCCCGCCGAACAGGATGGACCCGCTGGACGGGCTCAGCGTGCCGGCCAGGCAGCGCAGCAGGGTGGTCTTGCCGCTGCCGTTGGTCCCGACCAGGGCCACCAGCTCGCCCTGGCCGAGCGTCAGATCGAGTCCGCGCAGGACCTCGCGACGACCACCTCCTGGCAGGGGGTAACCAGCCTCAAGACCCTGAACCGCGACCAGCTGCTCGGTCCCCAACGCGACGCTCACGACGCCGTTCCGCTCATGCGGCGGGATCGGCGCAGGAGCCACAGGAAGAACGGCGCGCCGAGCAGGGCGGTCACGATCCCGACCGGGATGCCACCGGCGAGCCGAGCACCCAGGTCCGCCAGCGCCAGGAGGGCGGCTCCATACAGGATGCTGGCCGGCAGCAGGAGCCGATGGTCGGGGCCGGTCGTCAGTCGCAGGAGGTGCGGCACCACCAGGCCCACGAAGCCGATGGTCCCCGAGATGGCCACCGCCGCCGAGGTGGCCAGGGTGGCGAGCATGGTCAGCCGCAGCTTCTCGCGTTCAACGTCGACACCGAGGTGCGCCGCTGGAGCGTCACCCAGCAGCAGGGCGTTCAGACGCCGCCAACGAACGAGCAGCAGGCCGAAGCTGGCCGCCAGCAGCGGGGCGGCGAATGCCAGCCCTGACCACGATGCGGAGGCCAGCGAGCCCATCAGCCAGCTGAAGATCGCGGCCAGCGCGCGCCCCGACATGAACATGAGCAGGGCCACGCCCGCGGCGAGGACCGAGGAGACGGCATAGCCGGTGAGCAGCAGTGTCACCACCGGCACGCGCCCGTTCGAGCGCGCCACGCTGTACACCAGCAGCACGCTGAGCAGGCCGCCGACGAAGGCGAAGAGATGGACCACGCCAAGGCCGAGCCAGGCCGTCCCCGCCCCGATCGCCAGGGCGGGCAGCAGGACCGGCAGGAGAATCCCGGCGATGGCCCCCAGCGACGCGCCGGCCGCGGTACCGATGATGTACGGGTCGGCCATCGGGTTGCGCAGCAGGGCCTGGAAGACGGTTCCGGCCATGGCCAGCCCGCCGCCGACGAGCATCGCGGTCAGCACCCGTGGCAGGCGCAGGTCGAAGATGATCGTCTCAGCGCTCGACGGCCAGCTCTCCGGCAGCGGCAGCGCCAGCAGCCGGCGACCCAGGATTGCTGCCGTGTCGCCGATCCCGACGCCCACGCTGCCGATGGCGACCGCCGCCAGCAGTGCGACGACGACCAGCGCGGCTCCCCCACCCAGGACCACCGCCGCGCGGGTGAACGACGGCCGCGCCAGGTAGGCGTGGCTGCGGGTCGCGGTCGCGGCGCGCATCGGGGCTTGCCAGCGCTACTCGAACCGCTCGGGATGGATGGCGCTGGCCAGCGCCTCTAGCCCATCGACGATGCGAGGTCCCGGCCGTGTGACCACCAGGTCGTCGAGGATCGGCACGATCTGGCCGGACTGCACCGCCGCGAGCCCGTCCCAGCCGGGCCGAGCCGCGACGCTGGCCGCGGTGACCGACCGGTCGTAGGCGGCGTCACCGAGCAGGATCAGCTCCGGGTCGGCGGCCACCAGGTCCTCGAGCTGGAGGGACGTGGAGAGCGGGTCTCCCGTGACCGGCTCCCCGCCGGCAAGCGAAATGAGCGAGGCCAGGAACGATCCCTCGCCGGCGGTGTAGATCGTCCCCTCGAAGAGTCCGACCTCGTAGAAGGTGCGCGGCCGTTCGGCGCCCGCCACCGCCTCCACGACCGCCTGGGCACGGGCTCGCATGTCCGTGAGGAGGTCGTCCGCTGCCGCTTCGGCATCGAGCGCTCGCCCGACCAGAGTGATATCCGCGTACAGCTCGTCGAGGTCCTCCGGATAGAGGACCAGCACCGGGTAGCCGAGGTCGGCGAGCTGGGTGATCACGCTTGACGAGGTGAGCTCGTTGCCAGCCGCCAGGATCAGCTGCGGGTCGGCGGCGACCACCTTCTCGACGTCGACCTGCGCCGCGATCACCACCTCGGGCAGGTCAGCGGTCATCGCCGGGTAGTCGTCGTAATCGGTGACCCCGACCAGCTGCTCGCAGGCGTCGAGGGCGCAGGCGATCTCGGTGTTCGAGGGGGCGAGGCTGACGATCCGCTCAGGATCGGCCGGGATGGTCACCGAGCGGCCGGCGTCATCGGTCAGGGTAAGGGGGAAGGTGACGCCGCCGTCCGAGGGGACGGCATCGGTCGGTGAGCTGCCGGGCAGCGAGGGTCCGGGGCTGCCGCTGGAGGCCGGGGCACAGCCGGCCACGGCCAGGGCCAGAAGGGATGGGAAGAGAAGAGCTCGAAGACGGGTGGTATCCATGGTGATGCCGCTCCCTTTCACGCGAGGGGTGTGGACATCGCGTGCGGGCTGGCGACCTGGCTCCCGTGCTCCCATGAAGGGGCGCGGTTACAGTAGCGGGACTGCGCCGGCATCTCACCGGCTTCTCCATTGAACCGTGGTCCTTGCGGCCACGGCACCCGACGCGGTCTTCAATTGGTAAGGACGGGATCCTAGCACGCAGCCGACCGACTGGCGGGCGCGCGGCCCGCGGAATGTCGTCACATCGCAGCTGGGGTGGCGTTAGGCACGATCTATGGCGCTTATGGCCGCCGCCAGATGCGGCATTGAGCGTGACAGAAGCCGTCCGGACGCCCGGCGGGGCGCCGAAACTCGCCTAAGGGCAGCCACATTGCGATTTGACGAGATTAGCGTCGATCGGTACTCGGCCAGAAGGCCCGCCGGCGGCGAGCCCGCGGCGGGCCTCTGTTGCGTGGCGGCCGAGCGACCTACGCCAGGGCGCCCACCTCGCGTCGGCCATACAGCGGGGTCTCCTTGGCAGCGTCGGAGAGCATCGGGTCGAGCATCTTCTGGATCGCGAGGGTGTGCGAGCAGCCCCCGGCGGACTCGAACAGGTGGCAGCTGCAGTGCCATTGATCGGCGTCGAGGGAGATCGTGTGGCTCCCGTTATCTCCGGAGAAGGTGGCCGTCAGCTGGCCGATCTTGACCCTGTCCGGCTCGTGCGCATAGCGCATCGCCTTTTCGACCTTGCCGATCATGCTCGAGTGCACCGTGGCTTGCCCTCCCGGCGCCGGCACCCGGCGCCGTTACTACCGGCGCCCGTCAGTCGGTCGACCGAGCGAGCCGCTGCTTCAACATTGCCAAGAGTGTAACCGGGGTCGGGT